>NZ_JBVVPM010000003.1:0-276490 GCF_055811255.1 Bradyrhizobium sp. MI1.11 | reverse complement strand
GTGCGGGGGGCCCGGCCTTTCTCAAAACCCCCCCCCCCGCCCCCCCCGCCCGGCGGGGCGGGGGGGGGGGGGGGGGGCGCGGGGGGGGGCGGGGGCCGGCGCGGGGCCCAGGCGATCGCCTCGCAATCGGCGGTCGCGACCGGGTGTCCCTATGTCTCGCGATGCGCGCTGGCCGATCAGCATTGCTGCGAGGTTCTGCCTGAGCTACGCAAGGTGGGCGAGACGCATCTGGCCGCCTGTCACAAGGCGGAAGCCGTGATGGCGTTGCCGCAATTGCCCGTCGAAGGTTAGCGTCCGCGCCGGGATTGGCGTAGGTTGGGACAACAGAAGGTCGGGGAGTTACGCATGCTCAGGAAATTATTCGTCGTTGCATGTGCCGCTGCGTTTGCTGCGGCACCGTTGCCGGTACTGGCGCAAGGCAAGAAGGACAGCGTCGTCATGGGCATGACGCTGGAGCCCCCCGGGCTCGATCCGACCAACGCCGCCGCAGCGGCGATCGCCGAAGTCACGCTCTACAACATCTACGAGACGCTGACCAAGATCAACGAAGACGGCTCGACCTCGCCATTGCTGGCGGAGAGCTGGACGGCCTCGCCCGATCTGAAGACCTATACGTTCAAGCTGCGCAAGGGCGTCAAATTCCACAATGGCGAGCCGTTCGATTCCGCCGCGGTGAAGTTCTCGTTCGAACGCAATGCTGGTGCCACCAGCACCAACAAGGACAAGAGCCTGTTCCAGAGCTTCGAGTCCGTTGCCGCGCCCGACGCCGACACGGTCGTGATCACCCTGAAAAACCCCGAGCCGAACTTCCCGTTCTTGATGGGGCAGGCAAGCGCCTCGATCGTCGAGCCGAAAAGCGCGCCAACCAATGTCACGCAGCCGGTCGGGACCGGACCTTACCAGTTCGGCGCCTGGGCCAAGGGGTCGTCGATGACCCTGAACAAATGGGCCGACTATCGCAACGCATCCGCGATCAAGCTCTCCAAGGTGACGATCCGTTTCATTTCCGATCCCGCGGCTCAGGCCGCGGCGCTGCTCTCGGGCGACGTAGACGCTTTTCCGCGCATCGCGACTCGCGTCGTTGCCCAGTTCAAGGCCGACCCGCGCTTCACGGTGCTGATCGGCGGCTCCAAGGCCAAGACCATTGTCGCCATCAATCATCGGAAGAAGCCGCTCGACGACGTCCGCGTTCGCCGCGCGATTCTCGCTGCGATCGACCGCAAGGCGATCATCGAGGGGGCCGTCGAAGGATTCGGCACGCCGATCGGCAGCTTCTACACGCCGGGATCGCTCGGCTATGTCGACACCACCGGCATCAACCCTTACGATCCCGAAAAGTCCAAGAAGCTGCTCGCCGAGGCTGGAATCACCGCGCCGCTCGAGCTGTCGCTGAAGCTGCCGCCGCCGCCCTATGCGCGGCAAGGCGGCGAGATTGTCGCGGCCCAGCTTGCCAAGGTCGGCATCATCGCCAAGATCGAGAACGTGGAATGGGCGCAATGGCTGTCGCAGGTGTTCGCGCCCAACGGCCCGCATAATTTCGACCTCACCATCGTCAGCCACGTCGAGCCCTTCGACCTCGTCAAGGTCACCGAGCCGGACTACTATCTCGGCTACAACAACGAGGCCTTCAACGCATTGTACAAGCAGATCGTGTCAACGCCGGACGACACGGCGCGTGCCAGGCTTCTCGGCGACGCCCAGCGTATGCTGGCAACCGACGCAGCCTCCGCCTACTTGTTCCAGCCGCAATGGCCCACCGTCGTCAGCAAGAAGCTGAAAGGCGTCTGGAAGGAAGTCCCGCAGTTCGAGAACGATTTCTCGACATGGAGGTGGGAGTAGCGTCGCGCAGGTCGATTGCGCGATTTCGGTGACGATCTCTCCCAAAGGAAGAGATCGTCACGAGACCGGTCCAAACAAAAACCTGAAAAACAACCCCATGCACAGTAGCCGGGGATAGTCATTTCAATGGCTTGCGCGTCACGCGAATTGAAATGGTTTGCGGCGATGCCGTTGACGCGTCGGGCAAAACACTGGCATGATGGCATGATCGAAGAAGGCCGCGGCCGCTTGGTTTGATTGCGCCGGCCCGATGCTCCCCCGACTTTGAACGTTCGGAACCCTCATGCGTTAGCTCGGCGCAGGATGGCCGCAGGCCGTGCGATCCGGCGCGAGGGTATGCGGAGTTCGATTCTTGCTCAAGCTGTACAGGTGGCCATCCGACGACTGGCAGAAGATCGGCGCGGAGATGCCGTCCGAGATCATCTGGGCTGATCTTTTGGACGCGACCGCTGAGGAAAAGCAGTTCGTCGAACGATTGCTCGGGATACGCGTTCCGTCCGAGGATTCGCTCAGCGAGATCGAAGCGTCGAGCCGCCTGATCCTCGACAACGGCACGCTCTATCTCAGCTCGCCGGCGGTCCGGCTCAACGAGGACAGCGAGGCCGAGATCACGCCGGTGGGATTCGTCATCGGCCCGCGCGTGCTGGTGACGGTGCGCTTCGCGCAGTTGCCGATCTTCGACGACATCGGCAAGCGTATCGGTTCCGATGACAGCCTGGAGAACGGCATGTGCGTGTTCACCAGCCTGGTCGAGGCCATGGTCGACCGCGGGGCCGATGTTCTTGAGCATCTCGGCGCGAAGGTCGACAGGCTCTCGCGGGGCGTCTTCAAGGGCGGGCTCGTCCGCACCAAGCGGCCGGTCCGCTCCAGCCGGCGGATGCGCGAGGCGCTGGAGAACATCGGAGAGCTGGCCGATCGGCTCGCCAAGGCGCGCGATGTCCTGCTTGGCGTCGGCCGCGTCGCCTCGTTTGCCGGCGATGTCGGGAGCGAGTGGATCACGCCCGCGTCGAAAAAGCGTCTCGAGGCCGTCTCGAAGGATGTCGCTTCGCTCGGCGATTACGAGACGCGATTGTCGGACAAGATCCAGCTTCTGCTCGATGCGGTGCTCGGCTTTATCAACATCCAGCAGAACGAGCTGTTCAAGATCCTGACGATCGTCTCAGTCGTGGGCGTGCCGCCCACGATCCTGGTCGGCATCTGGGGCATGAACTTCAAGCACATGCCGGAGCTGGACTGGACGTTCGGCTATCCGCTGGCCTGGCTCGCCATCATTGCTAGCGGCGTGCTGCCGCTGATCTGGTTCAAGCGGCGCGGCTGGTTCGAATGAAATAGCGGCGCACCGTTCGACAACGGTGCGCCGCTCTTCGGGATCAGGCGATTTCGACGGCGAATGTGCCGATCCAGTCGCGGGCGAGCGTCACATCCGCTTGCGACAATTGATGGCCGGCCGGCAACACCTTGTGTTCGACCCGCGCTCCGGCTTCCGACAACAGCGAGGCAAGCTTCGCCGAATTGTTCGCCGGAACGATCGGATCAGCCTGCCCTGACAGAAGCAGGACGGGCTTGCCGCCGAGCTCGGCCTTCGGCGGATCCGACAGCGGCACCATGGCGCGGAGCAGGATCGCGCCTGCCAGCACATCCGGCTCCAGCAGCAACAGCGCGGTTGCGATGTTGGCGCCGTTGGAGAAGCCGACCGCGATCGGCGCGGCGATGCCGTAGCGCTGCCGCGCCTCGCTGACGAAATCGCCGAGTTCGTGCGCGCGGCGGCGCACGTCGTCCTCGTCGAACACGCCTTCGGCAAGACGGAGGAAGAAGCGCGGCATGCCGTGCTCCAGCACGCGGCCGCGCGGCGAGAGCAGGGCCGAGCCGGGCGAGATCATCTTGCCAAGCCCGAGCAGATCGTTCTCGTCGCCACCGGTGCCGTGCAGCAGCAGGAGCGGAGGGGAGCCCGCGCCGGTCGCGGGCTCGAAGCGATGGACGAATGAATTCTCGGTCACGACACCCTCTCTTCCAAATTGGGCAGAACACCCTCGATCTGCTTGCGCTGCGCTTCGAGGAAGCTCGGCAGCTTCAGGTCGCGTCCCAGCGTCGCGACGGGCTCGTCGACGGCGAAGCCGGGGATATCGGTCGCGATCTCGAACAGCACGCCGCCAGGCTCGCGGAAGTAGATGGAGCGGAAGTAGTTGCGGTCCCTCTGCTCGGTCGGATGCAGGCCGTGATTGCTCACGAGCCTTTGCGCCATCTTGCCCTGCTCGGCATCGTCGGCCGCGCGGAAGGCGATGTGATGCACGGAGCCGCCACCTTGGTGCCCGCGCAAAAAGCCCTTGGCCTCGTAGATGTCGACGACGCTGCCTTCGACGTCGCCCGGCGCCTTGAAGCGGATCACCGAGCCTTCGCGCGCCGTCTCCTTGAAGCCGAACACGTCGGTGAGGACGGCCGCCGTCTTTGCCGCGCTGTCGAGCAGCAAGGTCACGCCGTGGAAGCCGCGGATCGCATGCTCGGCGGGGACGTCGCCATTGCTCCAGCCGGGCTCGCTCTCGGCACCGGGAATGCCCACGAGCGCGAGTGCCATGCCATCGGGGTCCGTGAACGGCAGCACGGATTCGCCAAAGCGCTTCTCCAGCGCCTCGTAAGCGATGCCCTTCTCGACGAAGCGCTGCGTCCAATAGCCGAGCGAGCTTTGCGGCACGCGGAAGGCGGTCTGGTGCGTCTCGCCGACGCCGCGGCGCCCGGCCGGCACGCCGGCCCAGGGAAAGAAGGTCAGGATGGTGCCGGGGCGGCCGGTCTCGTCGCCATAATAGAAATGATAGGTGCCGGGATCGTCGAAATTGACCGTCTTCTTGACGAAGCGCAGGCCGAGATCACGGGTGTAAAAGCCGAAGTTCCTGATGGGGTCGCCCGCGATCGCGGTCACATGGTGCAGTCCAGACATCGTCGTCCTCCTGAATTCGGGGAGCGGTCTTGCTCTGACCGGAAATATCGTTCCGCTTTGGATTGGAGACAATCCATGCAAATATGACGTCTATGTCTACGATTTGGAAACAATTGCCGGCGCCGGCCCGTGGATAAGGTCGCCAGCCTCCGGGCCTTCGTAAAGGTGGTCGAAAGCGGCAGTTTTGCCGAGGCGGGCCGGCAGTTACGGCTGTCGCGCTCGGCGATCAGCAAATACATCGCCGACCTCGAAGAAAGCCTCGGCGTGCAGCTCCTGAACCGGACCACGCGCCATGCGAGCCCGACCGAGAACGGCCAGCGCTATTTCGAGCGCGCGGTTGTGATTCTCTCGGAGATCGAGGCGGCCGACCAGGCCGTGACGCAAGCCCAGTCGGCGCCGCGCGGCCTGTTACGCGTCAACGCGCCGATGTCGTTCGGCACCCTGCGGCTCGGGCCGGTGCTTGCCGATTTCATGGCGCGGTATCCGGAGCTGCAGCTCCAGCTCGTGCTCAGCGACGATCTGCTCGATCCCGTCCAGGACGGTTTTGACGTGACCTTGCGCATCGCGGAATTGGAATCGTCGAGCTTGATCGCGCGAAAAATCATGCCGGTGGCGCGCATGATCTGCGCTTCACCCGATTATCTCGCGCGTCACGGCACCCCAAAACATCCGCAGGATCTGCGCGGGCACGCCTCGCTGACCTACGGCTTCCTGCTCACGGGCAATCAGTGGAAGCTCACCGGCATCGACGGCGATCACTGGATCCAGCCGGCCTGGTCGCTCTGCGTCAACAATGCCGAAGTGCTGCGCGATGTCGCGATCAAGGGCAGGGGGCTCGCGCTGCTCCCGGAGTTCATCGCCGCGGATGCTTTGCGAAAGGGCGAACTGCGAACGGTGCTGGACGAGTATTCCGCGCCGCCGCTCGCGCTCTATGCGGTCTATCCGCCGACCCGGCATCTGTCGGTGAAGGTGCGGCTGTTCATCGATTTCCTGGTGGAGCGGTTTGGCCGGGATGACGAAGCGGGTGTGCGAACCCGCTAACGGGGCGCAGGGCTATGAGCGCACGACCAGATTTTCCCTAGTTTTCGATCTCGAACCGAACCGCGACATCCTCGCCAACGCGCGCAAGCCTACGCGCTCGTGTCCTCGCAATCGCAGATGAAAAGTCGTGGACCATCTCCTTGACTTCGGGCACCAATTTGGCCGTGTTCACGACTTTGATTACATAGGGAGGTTTGAGGGCGTTCATCCCGCCTCCAAAAATCGAGTCTAGAAAAGCTCCCACAATGTCGCCATGCCATTCGGGCGCCCCTATCGCAATCTTAAGCGCCAGTCGAAAGTCCTGAACAGTTTTCCAGCTGCTGCCGTCGAGTTTTATTTCGTGCATCGTCATTACCGGGGGGATCGTCTAGTTGACCGTACGATCTTCGGCAGGCCAGAGCAATTCATCCAGCGTACTCATCGAAGCATTTCGAATCGCGGCGAGCTCGCGTGCGGCGCTCTGGGATTCGGGCGAGGACATCGAGGCTGCTGCTTGCTCGACCTCGCTGCAGCGCTCGAACAGGCGGACCAGGCCGAGCGCGCCGGCGGCGCTGCCGAGCTGGTGCGTGGACCGCGCGAGCTGCTTGCGATCGCCGGCTGCGGCGGCTTCGATAATGTCCGTGATCAACTTCTCGCTGGTCTCCCGCAACAAATGATGGAGTTTTGCGATCTGTGCCGCGCCCAGCAGCTCCTTCTGGTCGGCGAGGAAATGCCGGTCGATCAATGCGCCTGCGGCGAGTTGCGCCGCGGCTGGCTGGTTCTGGGCATCGTCCTCGATCGCCTCGCGCAGCGCATTGATCAGGATCGGTTTGCTGACGATTCTGGCAATGCCTGCGTCTGCAAGCCGCTCGCGGGCGCGGCGCGACATGTCGGCGGTTACCGCGATGATGCGCGGCATGGTCGGCAGACCGAGCTTTCGGATTCGCGATGCCGCCTCGACGCCGTCCATGTCGGGCATGTGCAGATCCATCAGGATGATATCGAACGCGTGATCGCGGGCGAGTGCGATGGCCGACGCGCCGTTCGTGGCAATGGTGGCGTGGTGGCCGAGCCTCTTCAACATCGCTTCGCCGACCTCGCAATTGACGGGGTCGTCGTCGACCAGCAGCACGCGGAGCTGCCGCGATGGCGGCTGGTCCGCGCCTTGCGCGATGCCGCTCGCGGCGAGGCCAAGCGGGACCTCAAGCATGAACGAGCTGCCCGCACCCGGCGTGCTCGCTACCGTCAACTCGCCGCGCATCAGGCGGGTGAGGCGCCGCGCGATCGCCAGTCCGAGCCCGGTACCGCCGAACCGCCGCGCGATGCTGTCGTCGGCCTGGACGAAATCCTCGAAAATCCGCTCGTGCATGTCGGGCGCGATGCCAATGCCGGTATCGCGAACGGTGATGCGCAGCAGGACATGATCGTCATGTCCGTCGGCCGTTGCGCTCAAGCCGATGCCGCCGCGCGGGGTGAACTTGATCGCGTTGCCGATCAGATTGAGCAGAATGCGATTGAGCCGCACCGGATCGCCATGCACGGAGGTATTGACCGTCGCATCGCAGGCGAGATCGAAGGTCAGGCCCTTGCCGAAGGCCTGCGGACGCATCAGATCGGCGGCCGTTTCGATGAGCTGGTCGAGGCGGAAATCGCGGGTCTCCAGAGTCTCGGCGCTGGCCTCCAAGCGCGCATATTCGAGGATGCCGTCGACCAGCGCGATCAGCGTTTCGCCCGACGCGGCCGCGGTCGTGAGGTGGCGCCGCTGCGCTTCGCCGAGGCTGCCGTCGTCGAGCGTTTGCAGCACGCCCATGACGCCGTTCAGCGGCGTGCGCAGCTCGTGGCTGACGACCGCGAGAAAGCGCGATTTGGTCTCGTTGGCCGCGACCGCCGCGCTGCGCGCGCGCTCGGCGGCATCGTGCTCGGCAAGGGCCTGGTCGCGGGTCTTTTCCAGTTCGGAGGTGCGCTCGATCACCTTGCGCTCGAGCGTCGCATAGGATTCGCGCAAGTGAGCGGCCATCCGGTTGAACTGATCGCCCAGCGCCTCCAGCTCGTCACCAGTCTTGATCGCGAGCCGCAGGCCGAGGTCGCCACTGCCGATCCGCCGCGCGCCTTGCGTCAGGATCTGGATCGGCACGGTCATGCGCCGGCTTAGAAACAGAGAGACCAGCACCGCACATGCCAGCAGGATGACCAGGAGAAAAGTCGAGCGTCCGATCGACGCATAGATCGGCGCGTAGGCTTCGGTGAGCGGCAGCTCGACGAACACCAGCCAGCCCAGCGAGGGGACCGTCGCGTAGGTCGACAGCACGCGTTGACCGGACGGATCTTCCTTGACCAGGCCGCCGGCGGGCGGCCCGACGCCATCGAGCGCGGCGCGCACGTCGGCATGGCCGGAGAGATCGCTGCGACGCAATGCCGGCCACAAATCGGGATGCGCGATCAACAACCCCATCCGATCGACCACATAGGCCTTGCCGGTGTTGCCGACTCTGATCCCGGCGACGAGGTCCCAGATGAAGCGAAGATTGACCTCGGCGACAATCACATCCGGCGTGAGGCCCGTTCCGCGCGTGGCGAGCGTCATGAACGGCTCGGTGTCGCCGAGGAAGTAGACCGGCCCGTAATAGGCGCGGCTTTCATTGGCGCCGCGGAAGGCCTGCGAAGCGGAGAGGTCGGCCTTGCTGCCGATCCTGTCCGCGACACGGCGCGACACGCGCACCTGCTCGCGGCCTTGGGCGTCGAGCTCGGCGATTTCCGCAATCGCGGGCGAGAGGCGCAGGAGGCGGATGGCGTTCAGACGCTGGTCCTCGTTCGTGGACAACTCGGGGGGCAGGCGCGAGAGCCACCTGATCTGGTTTTCGATCTGGCCGATGAACTGGCCGATCTGGATGGCGGCGCTTGCTGCCTGCTCGCGCTGGGTCGCCGCCAGGAGCTGCTTCTGCTCGCGATAGGAGAACCAGACGTCGAAGCCGGTGTTGATGGCGAGCGCGGCAAAAGCGAGTGCGACGATCGAGTAGAGATATTTGCGGAACAGCCGGCCGGGAGGTGGCCGCAGATCTCCCTGGTCGATCGTCTCGTTCACTCGCGGATCTCGTCGGCGCGCGCGAGCAGCGTGAATGGGATCGTCAAATCCAGCGTGCGGGCGACCGTGCGGTTGATCAGGAGCTCGTATTTCCGCGGCGACTGCACCGGCAGATCGCCGGCCTTGGTGCCGCGCAGGATGAGATCGACATAGTCAGCCGAGCGCACTTCGAGCGTCGGCCCGTAGCTCATCAGCCCGCCCGCATCCATGAAATAGTAGAACGGGTAAATCGTGGGCACGCGATATTTGGCCGCCGCGGCCACCGCAGCCTGCCGGTGGACCACCAGGAAGCTGTCGACCAGCGCAATCATCGCCGCCTTGGGCGCTTCGGAAAAGGGCCTGACGGCTTCGTCGATCTCCGATGGCTCGCTGACGGGGGCGGGGACCACGGACACGCCGGACAGTGCTGCCTCTTGCTCGATGGAATCGAGGAAGAAGCGGCCGCCGCGAGGCGTGGTCGCCGGGTTGTACAGGATACCGACGCGCGCAAGATCCGGCACGGCCTCCCGGATGAGCTGAAGCCATTTGCCGCCCATCTCGGCGCTGCTGTTGGTGAATCCGGTCACGTTGCCGCCGGGATGGGCGAGGCTTTCGACGAAGCCGTTGCCGACGGGATCGTTGGCGGTCGCGAACACGATCGGGATGGTTTTGGTGGCCGCCAGGACTGCTGCGGTTTCGACGGTTGAGCCGGTCAGGATCACATCCGGCTTGAGCGCCAGCAATTCCTGGACCGCGGTTTTCAGTGTATCCGGCGCACCGAAGGTCGAACGGAGCTCGAGGCGGAAATTGACGCCTTCGACCCAGCCTCGCTGCCTCAAGCCCACGATGAGGCCGCCCAGGCGGGAGGTCGGGCTGTCGATCATGCTCCTTCTGGTCAGTTCGTCGTCGAGCGGCAATGCCGTCAGCGATGCCACGACCCGCACGCGATCAGATGCTGCGCCGAGCGCCAGCCACCCCGCGGCGGTTGTGCCCGCAAGGCGAATGAACCCGCGGCGATCGACCGCGAGAGCGGAAGGCCGTTCGGTCATGACATTCTTTGCATGGTGGCTTGCCCCAACCCGATGCTTAGCGCGAACGGCCGGCATCCACAATTGATGAAAAAATGCGTTTGTGACTGCTCGTTCGCAGCGTTTGGCGGCCCGATACCGTATTCCTACGCCGCCAAAGAGTCGCCGTTTCGAGCCTCGTCTCCTCCGTGACACCTTGTAACGCACCGCGGCGTTGCAACATTTCCGTCTCGGTCGTGATGACGGTTCGGGGAGGCCGATTTCGTAGCTGCCGATTTTTGAAGCGTTGTTTCATACTTTTTCGAAGGTTTTCGATGCGCAAAATCTATCTCGTTCCGGCCCTCGTCGGCCTGCTCACCACCGTTGCAGCGGGACCCCTTGCGGCCCAGGGCGCCGTACCGAAGCAAAAAGCTGCGCCGGCACCGAAAGCCGCCGGTGCAGCTCCCGCAGCAGCCGGTACGCCGGTCGCCGCCGGCGCGACGTCGGCAGCCGCGGCCGAGACAGCGGCCCCGGACGACAAGTCCAAGGCGACCGATTCCAAGGCGATCGACGGCTTCCGCTCCGCCAAGTTCGGAATGAACGAGGCCGACGTGCGCGCGGCGATAGCCAAGGACTTCGGCGCAAAGCCCGACGCCGTCAGGGCGCAGGACAATGCGTCCGAGCTGACGCACAGTCTGCTCTATTCGGCGCCCGAACTGCTGCCGAACGGCGGCACCGCCGAGCTTTCCTACGTGTTCGGCTACAAGTCCAAATCTCTGATCCAGGTCGGCGCGGTCTGGTCGAAAGGCACCGACGCGACGATCACGCCGGAGAAGCTGTTCTCCAACGCCAACATCCTGCGCGCCCATTTCCTCAGCGAGGGCTTCAAGCCCGACTCCATCGCGGTCAACATGCCCGTCAACGGCGGCATCGTGATGTTCCGCGGCAGTGACGCCAAGGATCGCTCGGTCATCCTGCTTCTCCAGGGCACGTTCGAGAACAAGGACAACAACCAGCGCGTGCTGACGCCGACCAGCCTGCTGCTGTTCTACGTGGCCGACGCCAAGAGCCCCGACATCTTCAAGCTGCCGCCCGGCCAGTTCTGATGCCGCGCTGCCACGACATTCTCCCACCCGGTTGTGGATCGGCCCCAGTGCCGATGAAGAGGATCTGAAATGCGCCGACCATCTGCAAGGCGAGAGAATGACAAGGTGACGCTGCGGGGACTTGCGCGTTTCCGTTCGATGTCACTGCTCTGCGCGATGCAGATGGTCTTCCTGCCGGTGTTCAGCGTCCGCCTGCAGGCGCAGCCGGCGAACGTGATCACGCCGGACGGCCGCACCGGGACCAGCCTTCAGACGTCCGGCAGCGTCACCAACGTCACGACGTCGACCGTCTCCGGCACCAGTGCCTTCAACTCGTTCTCGCAGTTCAGCGTCGGGAAGGGCAACACCGTCAATCTGCAACTGCCGACCGGTACGCAAAATCTCGTCAACATCGTTCGCGACGCTCCGGTCTACGTCAACGGCACGCTGAACTCCTACATGAACGGCGCGATCGGCGGTAACGTCTATTTCGCCGATCCCAAGGGCTTCGTGGTCGGCCGCAGCGGCACGGTCAATGTCGGCAGCCTCAACGTCTCGACGCCGACGCGCGAGTTCACCGACAGTCTGATCGGCGTGCAGGGGCAGATCAACGGTTCGGCCGTCGCCAATCTGATGGCGGGGTCGTTCCCGGTCTCGCCGGACGGCAACATCCGGATCTACGGCCGGGTCAATGCCATCGACGGCGTGCGCCTGACCGGGCAGAACGTCCTTGTCGGTGGTGCCAGCCAGCGCGACATTGCCAATCTCGATCACGCCGCGAAGTTCGCAGCCTCGGTCAATTCCAAGGGGCTGCGCAGCGCCGCCGCGATTTCCGTGCGCAACGGCTCCATTCACATCGGCGCCGTCAACAACGCCAGCGTCAACGGACGGCTGACCGCGCGCAGCAAGACCACGACGCCGAGCAACATCACGATCGTGGCCGGCAACCAAGCCGAACTCGGCAAGAATGCGCGGTTGAGCACGGCGAGCAGGACTGCGGATGCCGGCGGCGTCCTTGTCAAGGCCGGCAACGACGTCACCGTGAAGAGCGGCGCGAAGATCAATGCCAGCTCGAAAACCGGCAATGCGGGCCTGGTCGAGCTGAGCGGAAACGGCGTCATCGACGTCGGCAGCGGCGTTACGATCAATCTCGCCGCCCCCAACGGCCGGGCCGGGACGCTGCTGATCGACCCGACCGATGTGGTGATCGGCGACGCCAGCCAGGGCGACGTCGGCGTAACCCTCGGGAACACGTCCGTCGCCAACGCCATCGCGGCGCTCAGCGCCGGTGGCACCTATCTGGTTCAGGCCGACAATTCGGTCACGCTGGCCGCGCATGCGGTGATCGATGCCCGCAACCTCGACGCCACCAAGACTCATTCCGTCGGCAACGCCATCAACGTCGAGATCGACGCGCCCACCATCAGCATCGTCAACGGAGCGCAGATCCTCGCCCAGGCGATCAACACTGGTGGAACGACCTACACCAGCGGCAGCGTCACGCTTGCAGCCGCGGCGAGCCAGACCCTGATGTCCGGCCACGCCCATGCGACCACGGGCATCACCGTTGACGGCACGATCAACGGCGGCGCGATCTCGATCAGCGCGAGCTCTACGGCGGTGGCGAGCTTCACGAGTTCGCTCGCTTCGACGTTCGCGCTTGTCGGCGAATCGGTCCCCGGCATGATCCTGGGCCTCAACGGAGGCTATGTCGCGGCGAGCGCAACCGCGACCGTGAACATCAACGGCCATGCCAATATCTCCGGCAGCGGCAACGTCTCGATCAGCGCGTACGGGTCGGAGAGGGCCGAGGATCCCGTTATCGCCTCGTCGCTCCTCGGCGTATCGCCGGTCGGCGCTGCGGTCGTGGTCGGGAACATCGCCGGCAACGTCACCACCAACGTAGCAAGCAATGCGACGATCAGCGCAGGTGGTAGCCTCGGCATCAAGGCCACCAACGATGCCACGATGAACGTCACGGCCGTATCGCTGACCTCGAGCGCGGTTCTCGTGGCGACGGTGGCCTATTCGACGGCGTCGGTGACGACCACGGCAAACGTCGCGACCGGCGCCCACCTGAGCGTCGGCACCGCGAGCGGATCGACCGGTGGATTCGCGCTGCGCGCGCTGAATAACAACAGCTTCTCGACGTCCGCGACCTCCGTGGGGCTGGATAATCCGGCCCTGAACGGCGGCGTCGGCGGTGCCGTCGCGATCAGCAACGTCAACACCTCGGCGACCGCGACCCTCGGGTCGTCGCTGGGGTCCAGCACTTCGAACCGGATGAACGGCGCGGTGACGGTCGAGGCGACCTCGAACACGACGTCGAATTCGACGATGTCCTCGACCATCACAGGTACGCCGGCTTTGATCGCCGGACTCCAGGGTGCCCTGGTCGTGGGCACGATGAATCCCAACTTGTTCTCCCAGCAGTTCAGCACGCTTTTCACCGCGGATCTGAACCTGAAGGCGGCGGCGGCCTTGACGATCGCGCGCAGCACGGAGAGCGCGACGGCGGCGATTGCGCAAAACCCCAGCGGCGGCGCGCCGTCGATCTATACGTCGGGCAACGTCGCCGTCATCAGCAACGTGATCGACGTGGGCGTGCGCAGCATTGCGACGGCCTCGGCGATCAGCTCGAGCCCGGTCGATGGTCAGTCGACGGCCGTTGCCGCAGCGGTCGCGTGGGGCGATTTCACGCACAATTCGAACGCCTATATCGGCGACGCGACCCTGATCAATGCGCCGGAGATCGGCGTCTCGGCAAACACCTATATGCCGATCACCAACACCTGGTTGCAATGGGCCTCGCTGACGGATGTGCTGAGGCATCTCAACGGCAATCTCGGCGTCGGCGGCAGCATCTTGACCAGCTACGCCAACTCGACCGCGGACGCCGGCGACACCGTCGGCATCGCAGGGTCGTTGAACAATTTCATGGTTCACAACAACACCACGGCCTGGGTCGCGACCGGTGCCAGCCTGACGTCGACCTGCACGGTTGCGAGTTGCGGCAGCGGCGCGTGGACGGCTGCGCTGGACAGCGGGGCGACGCAGGCCTTCGACGCGACGCTCGCCATCGCGGCGACGGCCTATTCGGCCTCGATCGACGCTGCGGGCAACGTCGGCACGCTCGGCTTCCTTCCCGGCAACACCTCGGGTGGCTCATCGCTGGGCGGCGCGCTCAATCTGGTCCAGTTCTGGAATAACACGGTCGCCGGCGTGGCGTCCGGCGCTTCGCTCGGCGCGACCGACAACGTCTCCATCACGGCATCGACCACCGACCAGTTCTTCGGCGTTGCGCCGACATCCGGCAAGGCGGCCGGCGCCCTGGCGCTGAACGGCATCACGTCCATCGCGCTCGTGAACAACACGACGCATGCCTCGATAGGCATCGGCGCGACGGTGTCGGCTCCGACGGTGAATGTGCTCGCCCAGCAGGATCTGTCGATGCTGTCGGTTGCCGGCGCGGTGTCAGCCGGCGGCAACTCCGCCGTCGGCCTCGCCGTCGCCTATCTCGGCGCGACCACCGACACCGCCGCCTATGTCGGTGACAATCACAGCGACATCCGCCCGGGCCCGTTCAATTCGGACGATCCGTTCTCGGGAACTGGCAGCGGTAACGGGTCGGTCACGGCCGACCATCTGGCGATTTCCGCGACGACGGCGGGCCGGATCACCGCGGCGTCGATTGCGGCTGCGATCTCGGAACCTTCGGTTTCGGACTTCGGCACCAAGGCCGGTGCCGTCGGCGCAGCCGCGACCGGCGGAGCGGGCGGGATTTCAACCGCGCTGGCCAAGGTTGGCTCGTCGTCGGGCGCCTCCAGCAGCGGCTTCACGATCGATCTTGCCGGCAGCTCCTCCATCAGCGATGTGAGCCTTGGCACGACCGCCTCGATCACCGGCGTCACGATCAACCGCTACTCGCCGAGCCCAACGGCCACCTTGTTGGTCCAGGCGCTCAACGACACCATTCTCAACAACGGCTCGGGCGGCGCCGCCGCCAATCTGGGAGGCAGCGCCGGCTCGACGAGCGTGGCCGTCGACGGCACCATCGCCGCGGCGATCTCGAACAATGTGACCAAAGCGTTCATCTCCAACTCCACGGTCAACAACCAGCAGTCCGTGACCGTGCAGGCATTGAACGGCGGATCGGAAACCGTCGTGGCGATCGGCCTTGCCGCGTCAACGCGGTCCAACGCCGCCTCGATCGCGCTGTCCGTCGGCATCATCACCGACAGTGCGCAGGCCTATATCGAAAATTCGACGATCGCCGGCGGGAGCACAGGCGTCCAGCGGGCTCTCGAGGTCGATGCCTATCAGACCAGCAACATCGCGGTCGGCGGCGGTTCGCTCTATATTTCCGGCGGACAGGGCGGCTTCGGCCTCGCCATGACGTATGCTTCGATCGGCGATCCCTCCGGCGGCAACGCGACTGACGCGCACATCAAGTCCACGTCGATCAGCAATTACGACTCGCTTCTGGTGCTCGCGGACAATGCCAGCATCATCGCGGCCGGTGCCGCGTCGGCCGAGGTGGGGTCCAACGGTCTGTCGGGTTCGATCGTCGTCGACGAAATCACGTCCACGACCACGGCCTATATCAGCAGCAACTCGACGGTGAACATCAACGTCGGGCGCGTGACGGTGCTGGCGGACAGCGGCGCTGTGTCGGACCTCGATACGGCGCTCGGGAATCTCGTCAAGAAGTCGAACAACAATCATCTCGCGTCGGACACGTGCACGGCCGCCGCCGGCAACGGCACGGCGAATTGCATAGATTTTGGCGCGGCGGCGCTCAACGACGGCACGGCGAACGGTCCGGGCGCCAGCATCATCTCCGTTGCGGGCATTATCCAGGCCGGCAAGAACAATGTCGGCGCCTCCATGGTGTACGATACCATCGCGACGACGCATTCGGCCTATATCGCCAACGTCCGGATGTCGACGATCGGCAGCGTCAGTGTGAATGCGGTCGACACCACGAAGATCCAGTCGGTCACGATTGGCTTCGGTCTGGCGACCGGTCAGTTTGCCGGCGTCGGCGGCATGACAATCAGCTCGATCGCCAATAATGTTTCGGCGGCAATCGGCAACAACCAGTCCGACACGACGCAATCGACCGTGACGGCCTCCAACATCTCCGTCACCGCGACCGACAATTCCAGCATCACCGGCGCCGCCGCGGTCGCTGGCGCCTCGACGCAAGGCAGCGCAGCGGGCCTGGCCCTCGTCTACAGCAGCATCGCCAACAATGTCAGTGCCGGCGTCACCGGCTCCAAGCTGACCGCCTCCGGCAATGTCGTCGTCAACGCGAACTCGAATGCCGATATCTCGACGGTTGCCGTCGGTATTGCGATTTCCTCGCAGATCGGCCTTGCCGGTTCGGTCGCCACCAATCTGATGGGAACCAACGTCACCGCCAGCATCGCCGGCGGAGCCGACATCACTGCGAACGACAACGTTGCCGTGATTGCTGGCAATAATGACAAAGCCGGCGTTTTCGCCGGCGCCGTGTCCATCAGCAAGGGCGCGGCAGGCGGCGCGGGCTCGATGGTCACGAACAAGATCACCGGCACCACCGCGGCCTATATCAGCGGGACGACAACCAAAGTGGATGCGCGCGGAACCAGCACGAGCGACGTGCTTTCCGTCAACAGCGGCACGCTCGCGCACGCGATCGATCTCGGCGGCTTCAGCGCGCCCACCGACACCACGCCCGATCTGAGCGAGACCCAGGAGAGTGTGCGCGGCCTCGCCGTCGTCGCCAGCTCGCACCAGGCCGTCGTCACCAACGTCGCCACCCTGTCCGCGGGCTCGGGCATCTCCATCATGATCAATCCGATCACCAATGTGATGAGCGGATCCACCAGGGCCTATATCGACGGCGCGGCGATCGACACTCGGCTGGCAAGTTCGACGCTGGACCCGCAGATCGATGTGGCCGCCAGCAGCTTCTCCTATTCGGGCGCGTTCGGCGCCGGCGTGGTGCCGCCAACCGGGAGCGGGGGCGGCGGTGCGACCATTCTCAGCACGACGATGTCGCGCGACACCGAGGCCGATATCACCAATGCGACCGTTGGTGGCGTGCAGTCGGCGAGCGCAACGGTGGGCGCCGTCACCGTGAAGGCCAATGCCGAGCAGGACGCATCATCGATCGCGGTCGGTTTCGGCACCGGCTCGGTCGGGCTGAACGTCTTCGTCGCAACTACCGAGGCCTATGTCGACGGCGGCTCCCTCACGGCGTCGTCGCTCACGGTCAACGCCTACGACGCCACAGGTATCGCGTCGGCGAACGGCTCGGGCGCCTATGGCAGCCAGGCCGCGATCGGGGCGGCGTTCCTGGTTCAGGTCTCGGCGAACCGGACCGAAGCCTATGTCGGCGACGAGTTCCACTATCAGGGCAACGGCGCGGCACACACGACTGCGGTCAATCTGAGCGGCGCGCTCGACGTCGAGGCAACGACGAAGAACCGCTTCCAGGCCTATTCGATTGGCGGGGCACTCTCGACCGGCACGGCGGCAATCGCCGGCATGGCCAACATCGAGATTGCCAACAACACCACCATCGCTGGCGTCTACGACACCACGCTGCAGTCCCCCACTGGCGGTTCGGCTGGTGCGGTCACGATCAACGCCACCGAGGACGTGGCGATCAAGGAGATCGCCGGCGCGCTTTCGATTGCCGCCAGCGGGTCCGGCGTCGGCGTGGGCGCGGCGGCGAACGTGATCGTCTTCAAGAGCCAGACCATTGCGGAAAGCCGCAACAGCGACCTCAATTCGTCCGGCGCGATCAACGTCGGCGCGCTCAGCACCAAGGAAGTCCTGTCCTACGCGGTCACCGCCGGCATCGGCGGCAGCGTCGGCATCGGTGCGACCGTCGGCGTCATCATCATCGGCACCAACACCGCCGATCCGGATACGCAGGGCGAGCAGACCGGCCAGCTCAATCAGGGCAACAACGGCACCCTCGCATCAGTGAACGCGGGCACCAATTCCTCGCACGGCAGCGACGCGGTCGCGGGCGGCACCTCGGGCAATCCGAGCAACGCCAACGCAACCTCGACCTACGACGTCGGCACCGTCCTGACCGGCGGCAATGACGGCGTCACCGCCCAGATCGCGGGCGGCAATGTGACCGGCACGCAGGTCAACGTCGCCGCCACCAGCGCCAACGCGACCAAGATGTTCCTGCTCGGCGCGGGCTTTGCCAAGAACGTCGGCATCGGCGCCGGCATCGGTTACACCAGCGTCGACAGCAGCGTCCTCGCCAATCTGAGCGCGATCGTCTCCGCGCCGTCCGTCACGGTTGCGGCGCGGGTCAAGGACGCCGATACCGGACCTTATTCGGGCAAGACCGTCGACAGCGAGGCGATCGCCGGCGGTGCAGCGCTCTATTTCGGCGCGGATGCGGCCGTGGCGGTCGGCAACGTCGCCAATACCGTCACGGCCCAACTCGGCGGCTCCGTGACCGGAACGGGCGGCACCGGCGCGACTGGCGTCGCCGTGATGGCGATGGACAGCTCGACTCAGAGCGTGACCGCGGGCGGCGGCACCGGCGGCCTTGCAGCCATCGGGGTGTCGATCGCGACCACGGGACGGTCCAGTTCAGTCGCGGCAAAGGTGCTGTCGAACGCGACGGTGAACAGCTCGACCCTTGCGGTTGGCGCCGCCGAGGCCGGCGCAATGTCCGCTTCCGCGACTGCGGTCGCCGGCGGTATCGTCGCCGGTGACGGCGCAGTTGCGACAGCGAAGGAAAATTCGACGGTCCTGGCAGAGATCGGTTCCAGCTCATCGATCACCACGTCGGCGACGGGCGCCGGCACGCTGGTGTCGGCATCGATCACGCCCAAGCTTTCGAGCAAGGCGATCGGTGTCGCGGTCGGCGGCGGCGCCATCGGCGTGTCCGTCGCGGAATCGATGGTGACGGCCACCGTCACGGCCGATGTCGGCGACAACACCACCTTCTCGGGCGGTGCGCTCGGTGTGACCGCCATGGCGCTGGTGCCGACCGGCGGCACGACGACTTACGCCTGGTCGCTCGCGGGCGGCGGCGGCTCGTTGATCGGTGCCCAGGGCAGCTATGCCAGGGCGTCCGAGAACGCGACGGTGAGTGCGTATGGCGGCATCGGGATCCATCTTCCCAATGCCGACGTGGTCATTGCCGCAGAGAACGACAGCAGCCAGTACGCCGAGTCGACTGGCCTCTCGACCGGGTTCCTCGCCATTGGCGCGACCGTCGCACAGGTCTCCTCGAGCGCCCACACCTACGCCTATCTCGGGGCCGGCGCGGTCACCGCCGCGTCCAACACGGGCGTTCTCCAGATCACCGCCACGGGCACGGATACCAACGTCGCCAGCGCGCTCGTCGGTGCGGGCGGCACCTATGCCGGCGCAGCAGCGGTTGCGACGACGGCCACCACCGCGGTCACCGACGCCATGCTCTATGGCGAGGCGACGGACAACACGCTTTATTTCGGCGGCCTCAACATCAAGGCCAAACATACGACGAATTATGCCGGCAGCGGTGATGCCTATCAGGCCTCTACGGCGGGCGCCTCCGGTGGTAGCGCGCAGAACGATGTCACGTCGGCGACCACCGCTGAAATCGGCACGCATCTGATCGTCAACTCGGCCGGCGGCGATATGGTTGTGATCGCCAACGACGTGGTCAACCAGGCTGGTGGCGGGGCGCGGTCTGGTTCCGGCGGCGTGTTTGCCGGCGCGGCGGTGCTCAGCAAGTCCAGGGTCACGCAGACCGTCACGACCAACATCGACGCCGGTACGATCCTGAGCCTTAATGCCGATCCGAGAACGACGACGGGCGCAATCAACATCGAGGCCTACAACACGCTGAGCACGACCGACACGGTCAATTTGAGCGCCGCGGGCCTGTTCGCCGGCGGCGGCGCCGAATCCGACATGACGGCAAATGCCACGCTCACGGTCAACATTCAGGCCAGAGAGCTGTTCAGCGCCGGCAACATCTATATCGGCTCGGCGTCGCGGATGGCGGCAAACAATTACGCCAACGCCAGCCTCTATGGTGCGGTCGGCGGAGTCGGTGCCAGCACGAACGCATGGGTGCATGCAACGCAGAACGTCAATGTCGGCAGCACCTCGACAGTGGAGGCCTGGGGCAAGATCAACATCGCCGCAGGCCTGGCCGGCGACGGCAGCGTCTACAGCAGCGTGGCCGCGAACGCGACGACGGTGGTCTACAACAACACGGTCGTTGCCATCTCGGGCCTCTATCGCGGCACCGCCAACGCCGACGACGACACCAGCCTGACGCTTGCCATCGGCTCGAAGGTGCTCGGCGCCAACGACATCTCGCTCACCGCGACGCCGGGCCAGGTTACGGCCTCCGGCCTCGGCAGCAACTACAATCCGTACCTGGAGATCTTCAGCGCGAAGAACAGCGACAACCACAGCAACGACAACAGCGGCGGGACCGGCAATGTCGCGCTCAACGGCCTCGTGGTGGCCGGCATCCACAATGACGAAACGATCACGATCGCGCTTGGCGCGAGCACGCCGACCCTGTCTACGACGAGCCCCTACGATCCGCTCTCGCTCGAATACGTCTCCGACGTCGATCATTTCAATCGGGTGATGAGCTGGAACCACCAGACGATCCAGTACACCATCGTGGGCGGCTTCAATCCTTACCAAACGATCGTCGCTCAACTCGCATCTCTGAGTGGCCTGACGTCGACGCAGGTCCAGACGGCGCTTTCCGCCACGCAGCCCTCGATCACGTTTGGCGGCACCGATCCGACCGGCGAGATCCAGCGCCAGATCAATACCCTGATCCAGCAGGCGCCGTTCGCTGCCAATGCATCCGGCAACGCCTTCGCGTTCGGCGATATAATGGTGTCGGCCGGCAACGTTTCGATCCTGGCGCAGAGGCTGTCCGGGGCAGGTGGCGCAGGTCTTGCCGCACCATCGGTGATCGCGCGCTCTTCGCCCATGATCAAGATTGAAAACCAGGGCCTCGATTTCGTCGCGCTGTCGAACCTCACGATCACCAACGTGACGGGGGGGCTGGTCACGCACCCGCAGGTCGACCCGGGGTCGTCGTCGAACGTGACTTTCACGTCGAACAACAGCGCGACGCCGATCATCGACATCTCGGCGGTCTATAACCGCAAGGATCCCAACACGGGTCTCGGTGTCGACCAGAACGGCAACACTCTGACGCGCACGCCCGACATCTACTTCGACGGCGTCGTCACCAACGAGAACGGCCTGCTCAAGATCACCAACAATCTCGGCAACGTCGTCGCATCGCAGACGTTCGATGCTGCGACAATCCAGATGGTGGTGCCGAACGGCTCCTTCACCTTCAATGGCGGCGTCGGCAGCATCTTCAGCTCCAACCACGACGTGGCCTCGCAATGGACCAATACCGAGTACAAGCCGGCTGACAACGACACGCTGACGGCGGTGATGGCGGCGGCGACTTATCTCGGTGCCTATGGTGCCTACGACAGCGGCGTGCATATCGCTTCCGGCGGCAATCACCCGTATTCCTATTATTGCTGCGCCTCCGGCAGCGCGGGCGTCGCCGGTACGGCGAGCAACAGCACTGTCTTTACGGCGCGGCTGCTGGATCTCTATTACGACGGCCTTTCGCTCTATTCGGCGATCTTCCTGCCGATGGGTTCGGGTGCGCCGGGCAACGGCAACGAACATGCCGGCAGCACTCCCGACGCGTCAACGCTCGCGACGATCGAGGGGCCGACCAGGCAGACCATCAGCACCGCCCCATGGGAGGCAAGCACCTATGACGGCCAGGGCGTCTATAGCGGCTCCAGCCCGTTCAACTGCTCGCATTGCTCCGCCTACTTCCAGGTCATCAACATCCAGCCCGATGTGATCACGCCGAAGACGGCGAACACGGCGACCAACCCGCCGGCGAATGCGCCCTTCATCATCGGCAAGGCGATCATCCTGTCGGCATCGGTTCTCAACATCAACGGCACCATCCAAAGCGGCTCGAGCAGCAACTATTCGGTCAATATCGGCACCGGCGCGCTGAACGCCATCAACGCTCTGAAGGCCGACAGCTCGGCCTTTGCCCAGGCCCAGACCAACGCGCAGCACGGCAGCTATGTGGATTTGACGCAGTATCTGTCGAAGGTAAGTGGCAGCGACGTCCAGGTCGGCGCGAGGTACAATGCCGCCACCGACCAGATCCTCCTGAACGGCGTGGTGCAGGGGTCCGGCGGCTACGTCTACCTGAACGGCAAGATCATCTCGACCTCGACCGACGGCACGCCGCAGGGCAACATCATCGTCAACGGGGGCGCCGGCACGATCACGGTGAACAACACCACCGGCCTTCAACTCGTCACCAACACGATCAATACCGGCGTCAGCGCAGCCAGCGTGATCGAGATCGTCGATCAGCTCAAGGCGCAGACGACGTGGTACGTCTACAATCCTGCCGCCCCGGGCGGCCAGCAGGTGTCGACGTATCGAACCAACAGCGTCAATGCGAGCCAGTACGACGGCTCGATGCTTGCCGCGACAAGCGGCACGGCCGGCCTGCAGTACGCGCCGCAAGCCAACATGTACTACCAGTGGGTCGACACCGCGCGGCTGGATCGTTCGACGACGAGCACGCAGTTCGACTATGGCTGGCAATACACCTCGCGGGATCCCAACAGCGGTAGCTCCTTCGTCCGCACCACCAGCCTGGTCTCGGACGTGCAGCAGGTCGCCAACGGCGCCACCACGGGACAATTGCAGAGCACGAATTACCAGGAGGTCGTCACCGCGACCGGTTCGGCTCACGGCGGCGGCGGCAACACCCATTCCGACAAGTGCTGCGGCGCGGATGGACAGTACGATTGGTTCCAGGAGATCTTCGATCACCTGACGCTGACGCTGACCAACACCGTCAAGGCATCGAACCCCATCAACATCCAGTTCAACGGTGGCGGCGCCAGCACGGTCGCGGTCACGTCGAACTCCGGCATCGTCATCAACGGCCCCATCAACAACCTTCAGGGTGCGACTTCGGTCGTGGCCACGGGCGCCAGTTCGGCCATCACGGTCGGCGCGAACGCCAACAACCCGGTGATATCGGGCACCAGTGTGTCGCTGTCGGCGGCGGGCGGCATCGGCAGCATCGGTGCCGGCGGGGCGCCGGTCTCCGTGCAGGTCTATGGCGGCAGCCTCACCGCCAATTCGATCGACCACGATATTGCGATCGCGGCCGTGGGCTCGCTGTCGATCAACCAGGTCAAGGTGAACTCGACCGTGGCCGGCGACGCGCCGCAGGGCAGCGTCTTCATCTCGGCGACCGGCGACATCAACTCGGCGTCCGCCTACAGCGTCGCCAACCCCGTCGTCGTCGGCAAGAACATCGAGATCAGGTCCACCGGCGGTGCGATTGGCGCGGTGACCGGCGTCAGCAACGGCGCGACCGTCCTCACCAACATCAATCCGCTCGTGATCCAGGCGACCGGCACGACGCTGGTCGACGGCAGCGTCGATGGCGGCATGCTCAACAGCTATTCGACGACCGGAACCTACATCGTGCAGTCCAAGGGCGATCTGCGGCTCGGCACGGTCGAGTCGAAGAGCGGCCCGGTGTTCCTCGAGGCCGGGGCCTCCGATGGGGCGCAAGCCAGGATATTGAACGGCCTGTCGTCCGGCGGCCTCACGGCCGAGCAGAGCGCGCATCTGGCGGATGTCTGGACCAGCCTGGACCTCCTCAGCGGCAACGGCGCGACCGCAGCCGTCAACAGTTACCAGACCATGGTCACGGCGGCCTACAACGACTACTTCCAGCTCAAGAACGTCGCCTTCGCGAACGGCAACACCTATAGCCCGACCTCGGTGGGCCTGACCGTGCTGCGGGCGCAGGTAGCCGCCAAGCTCGGCATCGATCCTTCCGCGGTCTCGACGACGGACATGCAGAATGAGGCCACGACGCGCTTGCTGAAGGACCAGTTCCTGCTCGGCATGATCGACACGGTTCAGGTCAAGGCCTCGCTGACCACATTGCTCGGCACCGCGCCCTCTGACCCTCTGGCGACGCTGTTCGGCAGCACGCTCTCGTCGAACCTGTTCACCAGATTGTTCGACGGCGTGGCAACTGGCCATCAGCTTATGCCGACCAACACGGCCCTGCAGACGGCGCTTGCGACCTACAGCTCGAACTATGCCTATACGCTCGCTCCGACCGAAAAGCTCTACGGGATGATCACAGCGGGCTCGCAATGGACTCAGAGCCAGCTCGCCTACACCGTCTCTTCCTCAGCGGTCGGTGCACCGCCACCGCCGATCAGCGAGGATGTCGCGGCCAACATCAAGGCCAGCCAGGTCATGCTGTACACACCGAACGGTTCGGTCGGCCAGCTCGCGGCGCCTCAGACGTTCACGTTCACGAGTGTCAATGCCTCGTCGCTGACGTCCGCCCAGAAGGGACTGCTCGCCTCGGCCGGTCCCGGACAGCTCGTCGTCAACTCCTCGACCGACCCGACGACCGGCGTCGTGACCTACAACGTCACGCTGTCGCAACAGAGCCTCGTCATTCTGGACAATCCAACCGCGGTCACCGCCAAGGCGCTGTCGGAGGTCTATCTCGGCAGCAAGAACAGCCTCGTGCTCGGCGGCATTGCGGCCGCGAGTTACGGTCCGATCGCTGCCGCGCAGGCCGGCGGCATCCAGGTGACCGGCAGGGGTGACGTCAAGCTCGATGCGGTGGGCAGCATCTCCGCGGGCGTGAGCGGGGTTCCTGTGATCTCCGGCGACATTCCCAACCTCTCCCTGATCGCCGAGCACGGCAACATCGGCAGCGCTGGCGCGGCCGGAGCCGACCCGGCGGCCAACGCGAACGCGATCCAGATCGCCTTCGCGAGCCCGACCAGCGATCATCTTGATCAGGTGTCGTCCGGACTGGGCGTCTATGTGAAGCAGACCACCGGCGACCTGGTCCTCGGCAACGTCTCAGCGACCGGCGCCATCCAGTTGGCCGCGACAGGCAGCATCTATGCCGAGGCTGGAACCAACTTCGCCGATCGCACGGCGGTGCATATCGTCGGCACGGATCTCGATCTGCGCGCCGGCGGCGATATCAGCTTCAACGGCGCGACGTTCCAGCCGCTTCAGGTGCAGCTCTCCGGCGCGCTCACAGGCTCCGCGGTCGGCGACCTCAGCATCCTGGTCGTGGCGCACGATCTCGCGGTGGGTGCGACCGGCACCTACGGCGCGCTGACTGCGGGCGGGACACTGACGCTGAACGTGCCGCACGGCGCGATCAGCATCAATGCCGATGTCACCAGCGTTGGCCTGATGCAGCTGCTCGCAAACGGCGCTGTGACTTTCGCCGATGGCACCAGCGCGGCGCCGGTGGTGGCCAGCAGCTCCTCGGGCGGGGTGACGCTGGCTTCCGCCTCACTGTCGATGGGCGCCTATTCGGCCATCAACGCGGCCGGCGTGATCTCAGTGATCACCACGGGCAACGCGACCATCGGCCAGCTCAACTCGTCGCTGTCCTATGCGGCGGCCTCGAACGCGCCGTCGATCGTCGTTACCGCCGGCGGCGTCGCTTCGCCCGGAGCGATCATCGACAACGGCGACGGTCAAACGAAGATCGTCGCGTCCGGCTCAGGGGCAGAAGTCTCGCTAGACGCATCGAACGGCATCGGCAGTGCGGCGGCCCGCCTCATCCTCAGCGCGGCTCGGCTTTCGGCGAGCACGAGCGCCGGTGGCATCTACCTGAAGGCTCTCACCGACACCGAGGCAAGCCTGTTGTCCGCAGTGAAGGGTGGCGTGGATCTGGTTGGTTCAGGCGGCTTGACGCTCGACCAAGTACTGGCGGGCACGGCCACGGGTGCGAGCGGCAGCTTCAGCGCCGTCGCGAACAATGGCAGCATTGTCATCGGCACGGCCGACAGCAGCGGCTCGCAAACGGTCCACGCCAGCCAGAACGTGACGTTCAAGTCGCTGGTTACGACCGGCTACAGCGGTGATGTCGGTAACATCAACGTCACGGCCGACAACGGCTTCATCCTGGCGCAGACGGTGATGTCGGGCGGCGTGACGACGCTCGGCTCGGTTTCGGCCCATGGCGGGGCGACACTGGTTGCAGCCTCGACCATCACCGGCAACACGCTCGCCGCCAGCACCGGAGCGGGCCTGTTGAGCGCCGGCGGGCCGATCAACTGGAACGTCCTCAACGTCGGCACGACGCTCAACGCGACCGCGGGCCAAGGCAGCATAGGCTTCAAGATCGCGCAGAGCGGCGGCACACAGACCATCCACGCCCACGACAACGTCAGCTTCGACGCGCTCACGTCCACCGGCTACAGCGGCGATGCCGGCAGCATCAACGTCAATGCAGACAACGGCTTCATCCTGGCGCAGACGGTGATGTCGGGCGGCGTGACGACGCTCGGCTCGGTCTCCGCCCATGGCGGGGCGACGCTGGTCGCAACCTCGACCATCACCGGCAACACGCTCGCCGCCACCACCGGAGCGGGCCTGCTGACCGCCGGCGGCGCGATCAACTGGAACGTTCTCAACGTCGGCACGACGCTCGACGCGACCGCGGGCCAGGGCAGCATCGGCTTCAAGACCGCGCAGAGCGGCGGCACACAGACCATCCGCGCCCACGACAACGTCAGCTTCAACGCGCTCACGTCCACCGGTATCAACGGCGACGCCGGCAGCATCAACGTCGATGCGGACAACGGCTTCATCCTGGCGCAGACGGTGATGTCGGGCGGTGTGACGACGCTCGGCTCGGTCTCCGCCAACGGCTCGGCCAGGCTGATCGCGGCGGGCACCAACACCGGTCATAACCTCACGGCCACGACCGGCAGCGCTGTCTTGAGCGGCACTGTCGTTCGTTGGGATAATCTCACGGCCGGCGGCACGCTCGACGTCACCGCGACTGTCGGGGGAATCACTCTCGGCACCGCGATCAGCGGCGGCACACAGACCCTGCATGCCGTCAACGACATCGTCTTCAACCAGCTCACCACGGCGGGCATCCCGGGTGATGCCGGCGATATCGACCTGCGCTCCGATGCCGGTTCGATCCGGGGCGGATCGATCTTCGCCAACGGCGACACGCACTTCGCTTCGGCGGGCTCGGTCTCGCTCGACCGGATCAGGGGCAACACGGTCAAGCTGTCCTCGCCGGGTGACCTGACGATCGGTTTCGTCAGCGTGGTGAGGGAGCTCGACCTTGCGGCGGATACGATCAAGGTCAATGGCGAGCAGATCCGCTCGACGCCGCAGGTCCCGCTGATCATGAACGTGACCGGCTACAACGGCGGCACCGCGACCTCGGCCAACGTCTCGATCGATCCGGACGGCATCATCATCAACCAGTTCAGGGTGGTGGATGCGAACTTCTGGACCGACGCCCACGCCGTGGCGATCCTGAACGGCTATGTCCCGGGTCAGCTCATGCTGACGACGGCAACCCAGCAGGTGCTGCTCAACAACCGTACGCCGGCGCCGTCCAACTGGCCGTCGCTCCAGCTCTACCAGCCGGGTGGCGTGTTCACGATGAGCCAGGTTGGGAACGCCAATGTCAGCAACACCTATGTGGTGTTCTACACCGGCGGCGTCTCCGCGACCGTCACCAATTACGGGCCGACCCACACCTGCTGCAACGACTTCACCGGCGCCAGCATGATCCGCAACATCTCCGTCGACGGCGAGGGCAACGAGAACATCGAGACCTGGCTCGCGAAGAAGGACGGGGGGACGTTCTACCTGCTCGGTCTCTCCGGCAAGGCGCGGCTCGATGCGCTGCTGACGCCGCGACCCGTCGAAACCATCGGGGCCGGACCCGCCGTCAACATCGAGGGATTGAGCGACATGCGCAAGCTGCGCCGGCAGGGTCAGCGCGTGGGACGCACCGGCTGGAAGGACGCGGCGATCGGGGCGGCGAAGCCGGCCATTGGCCGTCTCGCACAGGCATGGTAACGGGACCAGGGATGCGGATTCTGGGGGCAGCGTTAGGGCTTGGGCTGGCAGCGTCGTGCATCGTCCCCGCGCGGGCGCAGATTCCGTCGATCAATCCCGGCGTGATCCAGAACGACGTCGACCGGCAACGCCGGCAGCTCGAACAGCAGAGCGCGCCGCCCAAGCTCAACGGGCCGGCGGTGATTGGCGGCGAGCGGGAGAAGTCCCAGCTCCTGAAGCCGGGCGGGCCGAAATTCCGCCTGCACAAGGTCGAGTTCGACGCCTCCAAGTTCATTACGCCGGCCGAGCTCGACGAGATCGCGAAGAAGTACGTCGGCAAGAACGTCGACATCGCCTCGCTGTTGCAGCTCGTCGCCGACATCAACGCCCTCTATACCGAGCGCGGCATCGTCACGGGCATTGCGACGCTGCCCGAGCAGGATGCCAAGGGCGGCATCGTCCGCATCAAGCTGACCGAAGGCCGGCTCCAAAAGACGACCATCGAGGGTAACAAGCAGACCCGCCCCGACTACATCCTTCAGCGCGTGAAGGAGCCCGAAGGCGAGGTGCTCGACGTTCCGAAACTCAATCGCGACGTGATCTGGTTCAACCGGACCAACGACGTGCAGATCAAGGCTCTGCTGCAGCCCGGCACCAGCTTCGGCCTGACCGATCTCCAGTTCGCCGTGATCGAGCCGCCGGTCGACACCTTGCAGCTCTTCACCGACAACCAGGGCGCGGAGAATACCGGGCGTTGGGAGGGTGGGGCCTTCTACAAGCGCCACGGCCTGTTCGGTGTCGACGACCGCCTGACCTTCTACGGCGTCCGTTCCGACGGCAATCTCAACGGCAATGTCGCCTACAGCATCCCGGTCAATCCCTGGGGCGGCCGCGCCGGTGTCAGCTATACCGAAGGCAAGATCAAGATCATCCAGGGACCGTTCGTCGCGCTCGACGTCACCGGACGCTCGAGCCAGGCCGCGGTCAATTTCAGCCAGCCGGTCTGGGTGACCCAGAACTGGCTGGTGCTGCTCAACGCCGCGGAGACCGAGGGCAAGACGGTCAGCCGCTTCGCAACGGTGGCCGTGACCCAGGACCATTACGACAAGGCCACGGCCGGCCTCTCGGTGACCAATTCCGGCAATACCTATTCGATCACGGTTTCGCCTGCGGTGAACTACATCGCATGGCAAGACCACGTGCTCGGCAACAACCGCGCGTTCAACACCTATACCGGCTCCATGTTCGCGACCAGCGCCGCGGGGCCTGCAAATTTCAGCACCAACGTGCTGGCGAGCTGGCAGTACACACAGGAAAAGCTGCTGCCGGGCGACCAGATCTTCTCGATCGGCGGTCCCACCACCGTGCGCGGTTATCCCTCCAACTCGGCCTCCGGCGACAGCGGCTATTATTTCAACGCCGAGCTGCACTACAACTGGTCGCAATGGCTCAGGGGTTTCGACACTTACATCTTCACCGACTGGGGGGCGGTGTACTCGACGTTTCCGGGAATCACCGAACTGGGCTCGGTCGGCGTCGGCTTCTCCTGGACCTACGCCTCGTTCATGACGTTCGAGGCGAATTACGCGACGCCGCTGAAGATGGCCGTCTCGACCCAGCACCACTACGAGGCCTATGGCCGCGTCGTTCTCCGGCCGTTGTTGATGTTCCAGAAGCAGGAAAGCCCCGCGCCGGTTGCGGCGGTTGCCGGCAGGAGCAAGTCGTAGGGCGTATGGGGCACGCGCTTAACGCCGCAGTGTGAATTCTTCCGCGCCGCGCCGCTGCTCCCACTTCGCCTGTTCCAGCTCGGGCCGGTCGCATTCGACTTCCGGATAACCGATGCAGAGATAGGCGATGAATTTCCAGGTGTCCGGCACGTCAAGAATGGCGTGGATGCGATCCGGATGGAGGATCGATACCCAGCCAAGCCCGATGCCCTCGGCGCGCGCGGCGAGCCACATCGCGGTAATCGCCGCGACCACGGAATATTCCGTCGTCTCCGGCATCGTCGCGCGGCCGAGGCCGTGACCGACATCGCTGGCCTTGTCGGCGAACACGGCGAGGTGGCCGGGGGCCTGTTCGAGACCCGAGAGTTTCAGCGTGGCATAGCGCGCTGCGCGCTCACCGGCATAGGCATTCAACGCGTCGGCGTTGCACGCCTTGAAGTCGTCGATCACGGCGCGACGCCGCGCGGCGTCGTCGACGATGACGAAACGCCAGGGCTGGCTGAGGCCGACCGAGGGTGAGAGACAGGCCGTCTCGATCAGGCGATCGATGGCGCCGTCAGGCAACTGATCGGCGCGAAAGCGGCGCACGTCGCGGCGCCACACGAACAGCTCGCGCAAGTGCTGGCGGAAGGCGTCGTCGAATTCGACCATCGCGTCACCCTCCGATCTGGAAAGCTGCGGCAACCAGGAGGATCAAAATCTCGCCGGTCTGCTCGAACGCGCCGAGGATGTCGCCGGTCTGCCCGCCAATCTGGCGGATGGCAAGTCGCGCCAGCATCAAGCCGGCGAGGGAGAGCAGGATCAGGCTCACCAACGCCTTGCCGGGCCCAAGCGTGAGCGTGAGCGTGAGGATTCCAACAGCGAATGCGATCGCAACGCTGCCGCCCGGCGGTGATCCGGCGCTCGCCGATAGGCCATCAGGTCGCGCAGGTGCGACCTGCGACATGAAGGCCGGCAAGCCCGCGCGGGCCGCAGTATGCGCAGCGCACAGCGCGAGCGCGACCGCCCACGGATTGGCGATCGCCGCGAGCGCGCTCCAGCGCAGGCCGAACGACAGGATCAGCGCGCAGACGCCATAGGTGCCGATCCGGCTGTCGCGCATGATCTCGAGCTTGCGCTCGCGCGTGCGGCCGCCGCCGAGCCCGTCGGCCGTGTCGGCAAGGCCGTCCTCGTGCAGCGCGCCGGTGATAAGGGCGGTCGCGGCCAGCGCGAGCAGGGCGGCAAGGTTCGGTGTCAGACCGAACCGGCTCGCGACCTTGTAGACCAGGGCGCCGGCAAGGCCGACCAGCAGTCCCGCCACGGGCAGCGCCCAGGTCGCGCGCGCGACGGCGCCGTCAGCTGCGGGCTTCGACGGTGCCACGGGGAGGATCGTCACGAACGATGCCGCCATCCTGAGATCGGCGATGACGTCCTGCAAGAATTCGGCGCGCGGCATCATTTCAGTTTCATCGGTAGGCCGGCGACGATAAATTCGACCTCGTCGGCGACGGCCGCGATGGCCTGGTTCATGAACCCGGCGGCGTCGCGGAAGCTGCGCGCCAGCGCATTGTCGGGGACGATGCCGAGGCCGACTTCGTTGGTGACGAGAACGACGGGGCTTTTGAGCCGGGGCAGGGCACCGGCAAGCTCCTTGATCTCGCGTTCCCAGTCGCGCTCCGCATGCATGAGGTTAGAGAGCCACAGCGTCAGGCAATCGAGGAGCCGCGCGCCGCCGCCGTCGCTTGCGACCAGCGCGGGAACGAGCTCGAGCGGCACTTCGTGTTCGATCCAGTCGGTTCCGCGGCGCGCGCGATGCCTGGCGATGCGCGCCTCCATTTCGGCATCGAGAGCCTCGGCCGTCGCGACATAGACCGGCTGCCCAGGAAAGGCGCGCGTGCGCATTTCCGCACGCTTGCTCTTGCCCGATCGCGCTCCGCCCGTGATCAAGATGACGGCCATAAAGGTCTCCTGTAGCCCAGCACTAATCACCAAACGCAGCCAAAAACAAAGCCGAAATCCGCCAGCCGGGGGCTTGCGCTCTGGTCGTGGTTTGCGCAACAGGGGCGGGACAGGAGATCGGTGTGGGTTTTGCGGGTGCGATGGCGGTTGCGATGGTGGCGGATGCCCTGTTGGGCTGGCCGTCGTGGTTGTTCGCGCGCATCGGCCATCCCGTCACCTGGCTGGGCCGGCTGATCTCTGCCATCGACACCGCCTGGAATCGACCGTCCGATCCGCCGGCATTTCGCCGCGCCGCGGGTCTCGCCGGAGCGCTCGCGGTGATCGCGCTCTCGGTCGCGCTCGGCTGGGCGCTTCAGTCCCTGCTTCCCTTGGAGATCCAGGTCGTGCTGGTCGGCGTCCTCGCCTGGCCGCTGGTCGCGCTGCGCTCGTTGCTCGACCACGTTGCTGCCGTCGCAAATCCCATGCGGGCCGGTGACATCGCCGCCGCGCGCGACGCGGTCTCGCGCATCGTCGGCCGCGATCCCCTGACGCTCGACGAGGCCGGCATCGCGCGCGCGGCGATCGAGAGCCTCGCCGAGAATGCGTCCGACGGGATCGTCGCACCCGTGTTCTGGGGCGCGCTGTTCGGTCTTCCCGGCATTTTGGGTTACAAAGCGATCAACACGCTGGACTCCATGATCGGCCATCGCTCCGAACGCCACGAAGCTTTCGGCTGGGCCGCGGCGCGCATCGACGACGTCGCCAATTTCGTTCCGGCGCGGCTGACCGGATTTCTGTTCGTGCTGTTGGCGCCACGGCGATCAGAGGCGCTGTCCTGCATGACGCGGGATGCACGCCGTCACCGTTCGCCCAATGCCGGCTGGCCGGAAGCAGCGATGGCGGGTGCGCTTGGTGTGCGGCTCAGCGGTCCGCGGATCTATCACGGCAGCACCACGAACGAGCCATGGCTGAATGAAGGTGCGCGCGATCCGCTTGCCGCCGACATCGATCGGGGATTGACGGTCTACCGCCGCGCCATGCTGCTGCTCGCCGGCCTCCTTGCGATCCTGGCCTTCGCGTGAAAGAACAGCGCATGCGCGAGCACGGTGGAAATCTCGATCAGGCCCTGCAGCGGTTCGGCGGTCGCGCGGAGGACTGGATCGATCTGTCGACCGGGATCAACCGCCTGCCTTATCCCGTGGGCGAGGTGAGCTCGCGCGCGTGGAGCGCGTTGCCCTCGCGCGGCGAAATCGAGGCGCTGCATCAGGCGGCGCGGCACGCTTACCGCACGAGCGCGGCGGTTGTCGCGCTCGGCGGCGCACAGGCCGCGATTCAACTGCTGCCGCAACTCGCGCCGCCCGGCCGCGCGCGCATCCTCGCGCCGACCTACAACGAATATGCCGGGGTCCTCTCGGCTGCGGGCTGGGAGGTCCAGGAGGTCAGGGAGCTCGACGCACTGGCGGGCGCGGACCTCGCCATTGTCGTCAATCCCAACAATCCCGACGGCCGATGCCACACACCAAGGGATTTGCTGTCACTGCTGCCGCGCGTCGGCCGTCTCGTCGTCGACGAGAGTTTTGCCGATGTGGCACCGCAGCTTTCGCTTGCATCCGAGGACCGGCCGGGGCTGCTGATTTTGCGCTCCTTTGGAAAGTTTTACGGCCTTGCCGGCCTGCGGCTCGGCTTCGCGCTCGGCAATTCCTCCGACATCGCCAGGCTCGCATCGATGTCGGGGCCTTGGCCGGTCTCGGGACCGGCGATCGCGATCGGTTGCCGCGCTCTGCATGACGATGCCTGGGCCGAGGCCACGTCCGCGCGGCTGGCGCGAGACTGCGTTCGCCTCGACGGCATGGTGCGGTCGCAAGGCTGGACGCTCGTTGGCGGCACGCAGCTGTTTCGTCTCTACGAGACGCCTGACGCGCTTGCGGCGCAGGAGAGACTGGCGCGTCGCCATATCTGGTCGCGCGTGTTCGCGCGGGAGCCGACATGGCTGCGCCTCGGGCTTCCGGGCGGCGACTCCGAATGGACGCGCCTGGCCGAGGCGCTAGCGCGCTAGCGCGAGCAGGCCGTCGACGTCGAGATGTTGCTCGATGTGATCGGCAAGCGCATCGAGCGCACTCTCGACCCTGGCGTGATAGGGCTCGTTGCCTGCGGGAATGTCGAGCTTCGCCAAGAACGCCTTGCGGAAATCATCCGACGTGAACAGGCCGTGCAGATAGCTGCCCTGCACGCGTCCGTCGCGTGAGATCGCGCCTTCCAGTTCGCCGTTCAGCCTTGCGAATGGCCGCGTGCGATCCGGCCCATCGGTGCGGCCGATGTGGATTTCGTAGGCCTCGATCGGCTGATCCGTCGCGGCATGCACGGCCGCGACACGCGTCAGCGTCTTCTGCGGGGTCATCACCGTCTCGACGTCCAGAAGTCCGAGACCCGGTGTATCGCCCGCGGGTCCCTCGATCCCCTCGGGATCAGCGACGCTACGTCCGAGCATCTGATAGCCGCCGCAGAGGCCGAGCACATGGCCGCCTCTGCGGTAGTGCGCCAGGAGATCGATGTCCCAGCCCTGCGCGCGCAGAAAGGCGAGGTCGCCGCGCGTAGATTTCGAACCGGGAATGATGACGAGCCTGACGTCGCCGGGAATTGCCTCGCCCGGCCGCACCATCACGAGATCGACGCCAGGCTCGAGCTTGAGCGGATCGAGATCGTCGAAATTGGCGATCCGCGACAGCGCGAGACAGGCGATCTTGCATTGGCCCGGCTTGCGCGCATCGCTCAGGCCCAGCGCATCCTCAGCCGGCAGCTCGCCGGCGCGCGCGAACCAGGGCAGCACGCCAAAGCCGCGCCATGCGGTCTTTTCTTCAATCAGCTTATAGCCGTCGTCGAACAGCGTGGGATCGCCGCGGAACTTGTTGATGACAAAACCCTGGATCATCGCGGCATCATCCGGGTCGATCACCGCCTTGATGCCGACGAGTTGCGCGATGACACCGCCGCGGTCGATATCGCCGACCAGCACGACCGGCACGCCAGCCTTGCGCGCAAAACCCATATTGGCGATGTCGGCCTTGCGCAGGTTCACCTCGGCCGGGCTGCCGGCGCCTTCCACCAGCACGAGATCGGCGCGCGCCTTCAGCCGCTCGAAGCTCTCCAGCACGGCGCCCATCAATGACGGCTTCATCGCCGCATATTCACGCGCACGCGCGGTCGCGATGCGTTTTCCTTGCACGATCACCTGCGCGCCGACATCGGTCTCGGGCTTGAGCAGCACCGGGTTCATGTCGGTGTGCGGCTCGACGCCGGCGGCGAGCGCCTGGAGCGCCTGCGCGCGACCGATCTCGCCGCCGTCGACCGTGACGGCAGCATTGTTCGACATGTTCTGCGGCTTGAACGGGAGCACGCGCAGGCCGCGTCGCACAAAGGCGCGCGCGAGACCGGCGACGATGAGCGACTTGCCCACGTCCGAGCCGGCCCCCTGGATCATCAATGCGCGCGCCATCGCGAGTTTCTTAGAACTCGACGCCGGCTTGCGCCTTGATGCCGGAGCGGAAGGGATGCTTGATCAGCGTCATCTCGGTGACGAGATCGGCGATCTCGATCAGCTCGTCCTTGGCGTTGCGCCCGGTGAGCACGACATGCGTCATCGGTGGCTTCGAGGTCACCAGGAAATCGACGACTTCGGCGATGTCGAGATAGTCGTAGCGCAGCGCGATGTTGATCTCGTCGAGCACGACCATGCGGAGATTCTGGTCGAGGATCAGCTCCTTGGCCTTTTCCCAGCCGGCGCGCGCGGCTGCGATATCGCGGGCGCGGTCCTGCGTTTCCCAGGTAAAACCCTCGCCCATGGCGTGGAATTGGCAGAGGTCGCCGAAATGACCGGTGAGCATGCGGCGCTCGCCGGTGTCCCAGGCGCCCTTGATGAACTGCACGACCGCGCAGGGGAAGCCATGGGCGACGCAGCGGACGATCATGCCGAAGGCCGAGGACGACTTGCCCTTGCCGGCGCCGGTGTGGACGATGATGAGGCCCTTTTCGCCGCTCTTGGTCGCCATGATCTTGTCGCGGGCGACCTTCTTCTTCGCCATTTTCGAGGCGTGACGGGCGTCGGTTTCGTCGGCCGTCTGGGTATCCGGTTCGGACGTCATCGGACGGGGTCCTTCGGCTTGACAAGAGGCGGTCGGGGGCAAATGGTGACCCGGCGTTGGTTCCTGTCCTACGACAGGCGAAGAGGGAATGCGATAGGGTCCGAATCGGCAAGATTTGGTTCCAAAATGCAGCCGCCCCCGCGACCGTGACCGGAGAGATGCCCGAAGCCACTGACCCCTAGGGGATCGGGAAGGCGGGGATCGAAGGGGAAACCCTGCTCCGGAAGCCGGGAGACCTGCCAGCGCGGACGATTTTGGACCGGCGGACGGGGTGTTCCGCGACGGGGAAACGGACCTTCGCAAGAACGGTTCGTGGGCCTCATCGCTTCCCGCTGTTTATTCTGGAAGAAGCGATGACCGTCACACTTCATGTCTGCATCACCTGCCGCGCCGGCCAGACGCTTGGCGAGGGCGAGACGACGCCGGGTAAGCGCCTCCATGGTGCGATCCTCGAGGCCGGCGTGCCCGACGGCGTCAGCGTGGTTCCCGTCGAATGCCTGTCTGCGTGCAACCAGGGTTGCTCGGTCGCGCTCAGCGCGCCCGGCCGCTGGTCCTATGTTTATGGCCGTCTGTCGGATGCGAATGCGAGCGACGTGGTCGCGGGCGCCGCGGCCTATGCGGCCGCGCCCGACGGCCTCGTGCCCTGGCGCAGCCGCCCGGAGATCTTCCGCAAGCAATCGCTTGCCCGCATTCCCCCCATTCCCACCTTGGCCGTCGTGCCGGAGGCCGCCGAATGAATTCGCTCGCAAAAGTCCCGGTCACGGTCGTCACGGGCTTTCTCGGCTCCGGCAAGACCACGCTGATCCAGCATCTGCTTGCCAATGCCAACGGCAAGAAGCTCGCGGTGCTCGTCAACGAGTTCGGCAGCGAGGGCGTCGATGGCGAGATTCTGAAATCCTGCGCCGATGCGAATTGCCCGGAAGAGAACATCATCGAGCTCGCCAATGGCTGCATCTGCTGCACCGTCGCCGACGATTTCATTCCGACCATGGAGAAGCTGCTGTCGCGCCCGGTGCGCCCCGATCATATCCTGATCGAGACCTCGGGCCTGGCGCTGCCCAAGCCGCTGTTGAAGGCGTTCGACTGGCCGGAGATCCGTTCGCGGATCACGGTCGATGGTGTGATCGCGCTCGCCGACGCCGAAGCTGTCGCCGCCGGCCGTTTCGCGCCCGATCCTGACGCCGTCGAGGCGCAGCGTGCGGCGGACGAGAATCTCGACCATGAGACGCCGCTGTCGGAAGTGTTCGAGGACCAGATCGCCTGCGCCGACATCGTGCTGCTGACCAAGGCGGATCTTGCGGGCGCGGCAGGGCTCGAAGCCGCCAAAGCGGCGATCACCGCCGAGATGCCGCGCCGCGTGCCGATGCTGGCGATCACCGACGGCGCCATCGACGCGCGCCTCATCCTCGGCCTCGGTGCTGCCGCCGAGAACGATCTCGCCGCGCGTCCCTCGCATCACGACGGCGAGGAGGATCATGAGCACGACGATTTTGCGTCGGTCGTGATCGATCTTCCCGAGGTCACCGATATCGACGCGCTGGTTGCATCCGTTCAGCGGCTGGCGCGCGAGCAGAATGTGCTGCGCGTCAAGGGTTACATCGCGATGGAAGGCAAGCCGATGCGCCTCTTGCTGCAAGCGGTCGGCGAGCGCGTGCGCCACCAGTTCGACAAGCCCTGGGGCGCGGGTGCGAGGCAGTCAAAGCTCGTCGTGATCGGCGAGCACGGCGATATCGACGAGGCCGCAATCAAGGCGGGACTTGGTCTTTCAGGATCTGGTATCTGATGCACGTCGTCTTCCGCGAGAGCCGCGGTCTCGAGGAGACCGCGATACCAAGGGACATCGGCCAGGACCCGGCCGATCTCGTGGTGCTCTCGTATTCGGATTCCGATCTAGCGGCGTTCGCGGCCGGTTGGCGCCGTGGTCGCGACAGCCTGCCGTCGCTACGCCTCGTCAATCTCGCCGAACTGCGTCATCCGCTCTCGGTCGACACCTATATCGAGCGCACGCTTGCGCAGGCGCGCGGCATCCTCGTGCGTCTGATCGGTGGGGAATCCTATTGGCCATATGGGCTCGCGGCCCTGCAGCAACTCGCGAAGCAGCGCGGCATCGTGCTGGCCGTGCTGCCGGCCGACGGCCGCGATGACACGCGGCTGGATGCCTATTCGACCCTGCCGGTCTCGACATTGCGGCGGCTCAAGGTGCTCTGCGACACCGGTGGCCCTGTCGCGTCGCAAGCCGCAATCGCGCAGCTTGCGTTGGCTTCGGGCCTCTATGCGGGACCTATTATCGGCGAGATGACCGTGCCGGAGATGGGCTTTTACGATCCGGCGCGCGGTGTCATGGCGACGCCGCAGGCCCGCGAAGGGAAGCCGCACGCACTGGTGATCTTCTATCGCTCCTATCTCACCGCCGCGGACACTGGCCCGGTCGATGCCCTGATCGCGGCGCTGCGCGAGAAGGGGTTCGACGCGCACGGCGTCTTCGTCACCTCGCTGAAGGCTCCAGGCGTTGCGGATTGGTTGCGGGTGCATCTTGCGCAAAATCCTCCGGCCGCGATCGTCAATGCGACGGCGTTCTCGGCGATGAGCGACGACGGCACGACGCCGTTCGACGCCGCATCCTGCCCGGTGTTCCAGGTCGCGCTCTCCACGGCACGGCGCGAGGACTGGGCGAGCTCGCTCCGCGGCCTGTCGCCCGGCGACCTCGCGATGCATGTGGTGCTGCCCGAGGTCGATGGCCGCCTGTTTGCGGGCGTGGTGAGCTTCAAATCGGCCGCGATGCGCGATCCCGATTTGCAATTTTCGCATCTGGCACACAGGCCCGACGAGGAGCGCGTGAAGGCCGTGGCCGCGCGCGTTGCGGCCTGGCAGCGCCTTGCGGAGAAGCCGGCCGCCGAAAAGCGGATGGCACTCGTGCTCTCGAACTATCCGGGCCGCCCGCATCAGATCGCGCATGCGGTGGGGCTCGATGCGTTGGCCTCGGTCGAGGCTTTGGCGTCCGACCTCGCGGAGACCGGCTTCGATGTCGATCCGGTCCATGCGCTCGGTGAGACGCTGCTCAAGCAGACCTTGAGCTGGAGCGTTGCCGATTACCGCGCTGCGCTCTCGTGCCTTCCGCAAGTCCTGCAGGATGATCTCGCGCAAGCCTGGGGCGCGCCGGAGACCGATCCGGGTTGCGGCGACGGCGCGTTCCATTTCGCCGCGATTCCATGCGGCCGGTCGATCATCGCGGTTCAGCCGGAGCGCGGCGATGCGACCAGGCGCGATGCCGAGTATCACGATCTCGCCCGTACGCCGCGCCATGCCTATGTCGCGTTCTATCTCTGGCTCCGAGCGCAGGGCTGTGATGCCGTCGTGCACATGGGCGCGCACGGCACGCTGGAATGGCTGCCCGGAAAATCCGTGGCGCTGTCGCAGGCGTGCTGGCCGGAAGCCCTGATTGGCGATTTGCCCGTCATCTATCCCTTCATCGTCAACGATCCCGGCGAAGCCGCGCAGGCCAAGCGGCGCCTGGGTGGCGTCACGATCGGCCATCTGCCGCCGCAGCTCGCCGCATCGGCGGTGCCGGACGGGCTGCGCAGGCTCGAACAGCTCCTCGACGAGTACTCGACGGCCGATGGCCTCGATCCCGCCCGCCGCCAGCGTCTGATCGCCGCGATCCGCGACGAGGCACGCGCGGCTGGCCTCGAAGACGATCTTGGCCTCGATGCAGCGGCCGCACCGGCCGAAGCGATCCCGCGGATCGACCGCTTCGTCTGCGATCTCAAGGAAAGCCAGTTCGGCGACGGCCTGCACGTGTTCGGCCGCGGCGCCTGCGGTGAAGCGGAACGCGACGCGTTGCGGGCCGCGCTTGCAGGACGGCGCGTCGCGCCGGGGCCGTCAGGCTCACCGTATCGCGGCCGTCAGGACGTGCTGCCGACCGGGCGCAATCTCTTTGCCGTCGATCCGCGCGCGGTGCCGACGCCGTCCGCGCATGCGCAAGGCATCAAGCTCGCGGAAGAATTACTCCGTCGTCATCTGCAGGATCATGGCGACTGGCCGAAGGGCCTTGTCGTCGATCTCTGGGGCTCGGCGACGATGCGCACCGCGGGCGAGGAGTTTGCCATGGCGCTGCATCTGGCCGGCCTCGCACCGCGCTGGGATCATGCTTCCGGCCGTGTGACCGGCTACGACATCATCGCGCCTGCCGAGCTTGGCCGGCCCCGCATCGACGTCACGCTGCGCGTCTCGGGCCTGTTTCGCGACGTCTTCTCAGGCCTCGCGCAATTGTTCGAGGCGGCAGCCGAGGCGCTGTCGGCCCGCGAGGATGAGGGCGACGAAAATCCATATCGCCATCGCACATCGCGCGTGTTCGCCCCGCGTCCCGGACAATACGGCGTCGGCCTCTCGGCAATCCCGGACGACTTCACGCCCGAGACGCGCCACGCCGCCGGCGAAGCCTGGCTGTCGGCATCGTCATGGGCGTTCTCGGCGGACGGCGAGATCAGGCTCGATCGTGCCGGCATCGAGAAGCGGCTCGCATCCGCCGATGCTTTTGTTCACGTGCAGGATTTGCCGGAAACCGATCTTCTGCTCGCGGCCGACTATGCCGCGCATGAGGCCGGCATTGCGGCCGCCGCAGCCCATCTCGGCGCGACAGGGCCATCGCTCTATCATCTCGACGCGACGCGCCCCGAGCAGCCGCACGCGCGTACGCTGACCGAGGAAATCTCCCGTGTCGTCCGCGCGCGCGCGGCCAACCCGGCCTGGATCGCGGGCATGATGCGCCACGGTTTTCGCGGGGCGGCCGAGATCACCGCAACGCTCGAGCACATGGCCGCCTTCGCGCATCTGGCCGGCGCCGTGCCGCCGCATCTGTTCGACCTCTATTACGATGCGACGCTCGGCCATGACGACGTCCGCGCCTTCATGGCTCGCGAAAATCCGGCGGCACTCGCGGCGATGGAGACGTGTTTCGCGCGCCTGCATGAAGCCTCGCTCTGGCGGACGCGCCGCAATTCGATTGCGGCTGCGCTGCGGGAGGCGTCATGAGCGCTTCCGTGGTCAAGGGCTGGTGTCCCGGCGCGCTGCGCCCGATGCAATCGGGCGACGGGCTCGTGGTCCGCGTGCGTCCGTTCGGCGGCCGGCTCGAAGCTGCCCAGATATCCGGACTGGCCCATCTCGCCGAACGCCATGGCAACGGCCTGATCGACGTGACCAGCCGGGCCAATCTCCAGATCAGAGGCGTCAACGAGACCAGCCACAGGCTGCTGCTCGACGGCCTTGCGCAACTGGCGCTGCTCGACCCGGATGCTGAGACCGAATCCCGTCGCAACATCCTTGTGACGCCGTTCTGGCGTGCGGGGGACGCGACCCAATCGCTCGCCGCCGAGCTCGAGGAGGCGCTCGCTGACAGCAAGCTCGAACTTCCAACCAAGTTCGGCTTCGCCATCGATGACGGCACCTCACGCGTGCTTGCGGGCGATTCCGCCGACGTGCGGATCGAGCGCGATCGTTCCGGCGGCCTGCTGGTGCGGGCTGATGGCGACAAACTTGGCCGCTCCGTCGCGCGTGGCGAGGCCGTGACCACCGCGCTCGCATTCGCCGACTGGTTCGTGACCTCAGGCGGCGCCAGAGGGGGGCGAGGGCGGATGGCGGCGCATCTTTCAGCCGGTGCAATCTTGCCGGCGGCATTGCGCGGCGAGGCCGAGCCGGCGCCGATCATGGCCACGGCGCGTCCCGGCCTCTATGCGCAAGGTGCGATGGTCGGGGTCGCCTTCGGGCAGATGGCGCATGCGACGCTCAACCAGTTCGCCGGTTGCGGACATGCGCTGCGCATGACGCCATGGCGGATGGTTTTGAGCGAAGGCAAGCGCGCCATGCCGAACGTGACCGGTCTTATCACCGAGGCCTACGATCCCGCACTGCGCGTCATCGCCTGCAGCGGCGCGCCACGCTGTCGCGAGGCGCATGCCGATACGCGTGGCCTTGCCGCGGCCCTGGCCCCGAACATCGGCGCGGCCGCACGGCTCCACGTCTCCGGCTGTGCCAAGGGCTGCGCCCATTCCGGTCCCGCCGCCATCACTCTGGTCGCGACCGGCGCCGGCTTCGACCTCGTGCGCGCCGGGTCGACACGCGATGAGCCCATCCTGCGGGGGCTGAACCGCGACGACATCGTCGGAAATCCCTCCATCCTGATGGGAGGGCACTGATGCCGCATACTTACGAGACTGACGGCGCTGCGATCTACCGGCAGTCCTTTGCGACCATCCGGGCCGAAGCCGATCTTGCGCGCTTCACGCCGGACGAGGAGCAGGTGGTGGTGCGGATGATCCATGCCGCCGGCATGGTGGGCCTCGAAGCGCATATCCGCTTCACATCGGGCATGGCGGCCGCCGCACGCGCGGCCCTGCAGAAGGGCGCACCGATCCTGTGCGACGCGCGCATGGTCTCCGAAGGAATTACGCGGGCGCGGCTTCCCGCGGCCAACGCCGTCATCTGCACGCTGGGCGACGAGACCGTTCCCGCGCTCGCGCAGTCCATGCGCAACACCCGTTCGGCCGCGGCCCTGGAGCTATGGCGCCCGCATCTCGACGGCGCGATCGTGGCGATCGGCAACGCGCCGACCGCGTTGTTTCATCTCCTCAACATGCTGGAGGACCGGAGCTGCCCGCGGCCCGCGGCGATCATCGGCTGTCCCGTCGGCTTTGTCGGCGCGGCCGAATCGAAGGCGGCGCTGATGGCCGATCCGAAGGTGCCGGCGCTCACGGTCGAGGGCCGCCTCGGCGGTTCCGCGATCACGGTCGCCGCCGTGAACGCGCTGGCGAGCCGGAGCGAATAGCGATGGGACGCATCATCTGCTGCGGTCTCGGCCCCGGTGATCCCGATATGATGAGCGTGCGCGCCGATCGCACGGTGCGCGGCGCCAGGCATGTCGCCTATTTTCGCAAGAAGGGTCGGCCCGGCCAGGCGCGCCGCATCGTCGAGGGCATGTTGGCTACCGACGTCACCGAATATCCCATGGAATATCCTGTTACGACCGAGATCGCCTTCGACACGCCTGAATATGTCCAGCTGCTTGCCGGCTTCTACGACGAATGGTCGGAACGTCTGGCGCGGCTGGCGCGCGCAGTCGACGTGGTCGTGCTCTGCGAGGGCGATCCCTACTTCTACGGCTCTTTCATGCATCTGCACACCCGCCTGCAGGGCCGCGTCGAGATCGAGGTGATCGCCGGCATTCCCGGCATGGTCGGCTGCTGGAATGGCGTGGGACAGCCGATCGCGCTCGGTGACGACGTGACCACGGTGCTCATGGGCACGCTCGCCGAAGCAGAGCTCGAACGCCGCATGCGCGATTCCGATGCGCTCGTGATCATGAAGACCGGGCGCAATCTCGCAAAGGTCCGCCGGGCGCTCGCTGCCGCCGGACGGCTGGACGACGCCTGGCTGGTCGAGCGCGGCACCATGCCGGGCGAGCGCGTGGTGCGGCTCGCCGAGATCGACGCCGCCGACTGCCCCTATTTCGCGATCGTGCTCGTGCACGGCAAGGGCCGGCATCCGGACGCCGCCGAATGACGGGCACGCTGACCATCGCGGGGCTCGGGCCGGGCAGCGACGCGCTGGTGACGCCCGAAGTCTCTGCCGCGCTTGCCGCCGCGACCGACATTCTGGGCTACGCGCCCTATGTCGCGCGCGTGCCGCCGCGACCGGGACTCAAGCTGCATCCCTCCGACAATCGCGAAGAATTACAGCGCGCGAGCGAGGCCTTGCGGCTCGCGGCCGAAGGCGGGCAAGTCGTCATCGTGTCCTCCGGCGACCCCGGCGTCTTCGCGATGGCCTCCGCGGTGTTCGAGGCGCTCGAACAGGCGCCGCAATGGCAGGAGCTGCCGATCCGCGTGCTGCCCGGCATCACTGCGATGCTTGCGGCTGCCGCGCGCGCCGGCGCGCCGCTCGGCCATGATTTCTGTGCGATCAATCTCTCCGACAACCTCAAGCCGTGGGCGGTGATCGAGAAGCGCCTGCGGCTCGCCGCGGAAGCCGACTTTGCCATTGCCATGTATAATCCGCGCTCGGCGAGCCGGCCGGAGGGGTTTGGCCGCGCGCTCGCGGTGCTGAACGAGGCCGGCTGCGGCGACCGCCTCGTGATCTTCGCGCACGCGATCAGCGCCGTCGATGAAAAGATCGAGACCGTCAGGCTGAACAAAGCCCGGCCTGAGATGGCCGACATGCGCACGCTGGTGATCGTCGGCAACTCGCAGACACGCCGCGTCGGCCGCTGGATCTATGCGCCGAGGCAGGCCCGATGACCGAACCACTGCATGATCTCGGCCACGCTCTCGACGCGCAAACGTTCCGGCAGTTGCGGTCGCGCGATCATGATCACGGGCAGGCCGAGCCTGCGGGCTGCGTCGATCTTGGCGCGCGCGCCGTCGCCGCCCGAATTGCGGGCGACGATCCGAGTGATGCCTCGCGCGCGCAGCATCTCCAGTTCGCCCTCAAGCGTGAACGGCCCACGCGACACGATGACGTCCGCGGCGAAGGGCAGCGGCGCTTCGGGCGGATCGACGAATCTCAGCGTGTAGGCGTGCTGCGGCTTGGACGCGAACGGGGCGATGTGCTGACGGCCGATGGCGAGGAACACATTTGCCGGCGCCTCGGGCAGTGCGGCGACCGCGGCGTCGACATCAGGTATGTCGATCCAGTCGTCGCCGGGCGCTTTGGTCCAGGGCGCGCGCTCCAGGGCGATCAGCGGCGTGCCGGTTTCCGCGCATGCCGCGACCGCATTGCGGCTCATCTCGGCAGCAAAGGGATGCGTCGCGTCGATCACATGCGTGATGTGCTCGCTGCGGATGTAATCGACAAGACCGCTCACGCCGCCAAAACCGCCAATACGCGTCGGCAACGGCTGAGCGGCGGGTGCGCGGGTGCGGCCGCCATAGGAATACACGGCAGCGATGCCGGCGCGCGCGATCTCCGCCGCGAGCAGGCTCGCGTCGGCCGTTCCGCCCAGAATGAGGGCGCGTGTCATGGCTGATCCCTGGCTGACCATCATCGGCATCGGCGAAGATGGCCTTGCCGGGCTGTCCGAGGCAAGCCGAAAGGCGCTCGATGATGCCGAAACTGTCTTTGGCGGTGAACGGCATCTTGCAATGGCCGGTGTAACCGGGTGCGGCCGTCCATGGCCGGTGCCATTCGATGCAGATGTCGTGCTGAGCTGCCGCGGCCGTCCGACTGCGGTGCTCGCCTCCGGCGATCCGTTCTGGTTTGGCGCCGGCGCGAGCCTTGCCGAGAAGCTCCATGGCGACGAATGGATCGCGCATCCGGCTCCCTCGACATTCTCGCTCGCCGCCGCGCGACTAGGCTGGCGCCTTGAAGCGATTGCCTGTCTCGGCCTGCACGCCGCGCCATTCGAGCGTCTCGTGCCACATCTGGCGCACGGTGCACGCATCATTTGCCTCGTGCGCGACGCGAAGGCGGCCGGCGATCTCGCGAAATGGCTGACGGCGCGCGGATGGGGTGCCTCGGCATTCTGGACGCTCACCGCGCTTGGCGGGCCGCGCGAAAGTATCAACGCGCATCGCGCCGATGGCTTCGCAGGCGATCTTGCCGGAGGTCTGGTCACGGTGGCGGTGGAGGCGAGAGGAGCGCAGGGCCTTCCCCGCAGCTCGGGACTATCGGACGAACTCTTCGTCCATGACGGTCAGATCACCAAGCGTCCGGTCCGTGCGCTCGCGCTCTCGGCGCTGGCGCCGCGTCCCGGTGAACGGCTGTGGGACATTGGCGCGGGATCGGGTTCGATCTCGGTCGAGTGGGCGCTGAGCGGCGGGACGGCGAACGCCGTCGAGGCGCACGAGGATCGCGCCGCGAACATTCGCAACAACGCAGCGGCGTTCGGGTTGGCGCATCGGATCACAGTCATCGCGGGAAAGGCGCCTGAAGCCCTTGCTGCGCTGGACGGGCCTGACGCCGTGTTTATCGGCGGCGGGCTCGACATCGCGATGTTCGACGCCGTCTGGTCGCGGCTCGCATCCGGAACGCGATTGGTTGCCCATGCAGTGACGCTGGAGACGGAAGCGCTGCTGGGTGAGCTGCACCAGCGCCACGGCGGCGACTTGATCCGGGTCGAGCTTGCGCATGCCACTCCGCTCGGGCGCTACCGGTCCTGGGAGGCGGTGCGGCCCGTGGTGCAATGGAGTGCGGTCCGATGAAGGTCGCCGGGCTCGGATTCAAAAAGGATGTCACGCTGGCCTCGCTGCGCGAGGCGCTTCTGGCGGCCGGCGGTCCCGAAGGCCTCGCAGCATTGGCAACGGTCAGCGACAGGGCCGACGCGGAGGTGTTGAAGCAGCTCGCGCGCGAATGCGGCGTGCCGATCAAGGCGGTCGCCGCCGAAATGCTGGCCGGCATCGACACGCCGACCCAATCAAAACTCGTTGCCGAAAAATTCGGGACGGGATCGGTCGCCGAAGCGGCGGCTCTCGCGGTGGCTGGACCTCGCGCGCGATTGATTGCGACGCGGGTGGTCTCGCAGGATCGCACCGCGACCGCGGCGATCGCGGAGGGAGACGGCGCATGACGGTGCATTTCATCGGGGCGGGGCCGGGCGCCCCTGACTTGCTGACATTGCGCGGCCGCGACCTGATCGCCGTCTGTCCGGTTTGCCTCTATGCCGGCTCGCTGGTGCCCGAAGGCGTGCTGGCGCATTGCCCGCCCGGTGCGCGGATCGTCAACACCGCGCCGCTGTCGCTCGAGGAGATCGTCGCGGAGATCGCCGCCGCACATGCTGATGGCAAGGACGTTGCGCGGCTGCATTCCGGTGATCTCTCGATCTGGTCGGCGATGGGTGAGCAGCTTCGCCGCCTGCGCACGCTCGACATTCCCTACACGGTGACGCCTGGTGTTCCCTCCTTCTCGGCCGCCGCGGCTGCGCTGGAGGCCGAGTTGACGCTGCCCGGCCTTGCCCAGACGGTGATTTTGACGCGCACGCCGGGCCGCGCCAGCGCGATGCCGGAAGGCGAGAACCTCGCCGCCTTCGCCGCCACCGGCGCGGTGCTCGCCATCCATCTGTCGATCCATCTGCTCGACAAGGTCGTCGCCGAGCTGACGCCGCATTACGGCGCGGATTGCCCGGTCGCGATTGTCTGGCGTGCGAGCTGGCCCGACCAGCGCATCGTCCGCGCCACGCTCGCAACACTCGACGCTGCTGTCGGCAGCGAGATGGAGCGCACCGCATTGATCCTGGTGGGCAAGACGCTGGGCTCGGCGGATTTCTCCGAGAGCCGTCTCTATGCCGCCGATTACGACCGCCGCTACCGGCCGGTCGGCGCCGAGCCGCGCTTTCCGGAGGTGTCGTGATGGCAGCAGGGCTCGTCATCTCCGCCCCGGCCTCCGGCGTCGGCAAGACGACGCTGACGCTGGCGCTCGCCCGCGCCTGGCGCAACAGCGGATTGCGGGTGCAGTGCTTCAAGAGCGGCCCCGATTACATCGATCCCGCGTTTCATGCAGCCGCTACGGGACGCGCCTCGGTCAACGTCGACAGCTGGGCGATGGATCGCGGGACAATCTCGCATCTCGTCAGCCGCGGCATTGACGCCGATGTCGTGCTGGCCGAAGGCTCGATGGGTCTGTTCGACGGCGTCGCCGCGCGCGGCGTCTGCGGCACCGGAGCGACCGCCGACATTGCAGAGATGCTGGACTGGCCGGTGCTGCTGGTGATCGATCCCTCGGGACAGGCACAGACGGCGGCGGCGATCGCCGCAGGCCTTCGCGATTACCGCGCGGGTGTTCGCCTCGCAGGCGTCGTGCTCAATCGCGTTGCGAGTCCACGCCACGAAGCCCTCGTGCGCCGTGCGCTGCTGGATGTCGGCATCGCCGTGTTCGGTGCGCTGCCGCGACACGCCGAGATCAGCCTGCCGAAGCGGCATCTCGGGCTGGTGCAGGCCGAGGAGCAGGCGGAAATCGGCAAGCTGATCGACGAGGCCGCGCGCTTTGTCGCCGAGCATGTCGATCTCGACGCAGTGCTGTGTTCGGCCGCCACCTGGTCCCCGCAACCTGCCGCGAGCGGCGTCAACGTGACGCCGCCCGGTCAGCGCATTGCGTTGGCCCGTGACGCCGCGTTCTCCTTCGTCTATCCGCATATGCTGGAAGCGTGGCGCGCGGCGGGTGCGGAGATATCGACATTCTCGCCGCTGGCTGATGAGGACCCTGATCCGGGCGCCGATGTGTGCTGGCTGCCGGGCGGCTATCCCGAGCTGCACGCCGGCAAGATCGCGGCCAATGCGCGCTTCCGCAGCGGATTGCGCGCATTCGCCGAAACGCGCCCGGTGCACGGGGAGTGCGGAGGCTATATGGTGCTGGGCACCGCTTTGACCGACGCCGACGGCATCAGCCACGAGATGACGGGCCTGCTCGGCCTGGAAACAAGCTTTGCCAAGCGCCGCATGCATCTGGGCTATCGCCTCGCCGAGCTCACAGCGCCGATGCCGGGGCATCGGGCGGGTGCACGCCTGCGTGGCCATGAATTCCACTATTCGACGATCCTCGCGCAGCCCGACACGCCGCTGGCGGTCGTGCACGACGCGACAGGCGCCGTCATCGCCGAGACCGGCTCGCGCCGGGGACAAGCCACCGGCACGTTCTTCCATCTGATCGCGGAGGACCGGTGAGCGGTTTTGTCTCCTTCGTCTCCGCCGGCCCCGGCGATCCCGAGCTGCTCACGCTCAAGGGTGCCGCGCGGCTGCGCGAGGCCGACGTCGTGCTCTATGATGATCTTGCTTCGGGCGAGATCCTCGATCTGGCCCGGCCCGGCGCCAATCTCGTCGCGGTGGGAAAGCGGGCGGGACGGGCCTCGACCAAGCAGCACCATGTCAACCGCTTGCTGGTCGACTATGCCGCATCAGGCGCGCGCGTGGTGCGATTGAAGTCGGGCGATGCCGGCATCTTTGGCCGGCTCGAGGAGGAGCTCGAGACGCTGCGCGAAGCGGGCATCGGCTTCGAGATCATTCCCGGCATCACCTCGGCCTGTGTGGCTGCGGCCCAGGCCGGCATTCCGCTGACCCGGCGTCACACCTCCCGCCGCGTGCAGTTCGTGACCGGGGCGGACGTCACCGGCGAGCTGCCGCCAGATCTCAATTGGGTGGCGCTGGCCGATCCGGAGGCGACGACCGTGGTCTATATGGGCCGGCGGACGTTCCCGGCGCTTGTCGTCAAATTGATCGAGCACGGCCTCTCCCCAACCACTCCGGCGGTGTTTGCCGAATCGCTCGGCCGTCCCGATGAGCGGTTGGTCCGCACCACCATTTCGGAACTTGCCGAGCAACTTGCGCGGGGCGGGGCGGCCTCGACGGCGGCCGTGATCCTGTTCGGCGCGCTGGCGGGGGATTATCCGTCATGACCGCCTCGTCCGCCCTTCGCCCCTTGACGCCCGGCCGGCGAAAGGGGCACACAGGAGAGGCATGGTGCTCGACGCGGCGCAAAGCGCCGGAGCATAATCGGGAATGGGGATGGGCGGACCCAGTTGCGGCGCTCAAAACCCCAGCCGCCCCCGCGACTGTAAGCGGTGAGGGACTTCGATCAGCCACTGGGCCGCAAGGCCCGGGAAGGCCGGAGACTCCCAGTGAACCGCGAGCCAGGAGACCGGCCGTGCACGTTTTGAGGCCAAGGCCGTCGGGTGTGACGGCAAGAAGGATCTGAGCCATGCATATCGAACCCGGACTAGTCTCGGACGCCAAGCTCGTGCTGAGTTACGCAACCGGCATCGCCGTCGGCGGTGTTGCCTTGAAGCTCGCGGTCGAGACCGTGCGCGAGCAGGGCATCACGTCGTTCGCGGCGCGGACGCTCGCCACCACGGGACTCGTGTTTATCTTCTTCGAGATCCTGCCGCACTTCCCCGTCGGCGTCTCCGAGGTGCACTTCATCCTCGGCTCGACCTTGTTCCTGCTGTTTGGCGCTGCGCCTGCGGCCTTCGGCCTCGCGTTCGGCCTGCTGTTCCAGGGCATCTTCTTCGAGCCGCCCGACCTGCCGCAATATGGCATGAACGTCACCACGCTGCTGGTGCCGCTGTTCGGAATCCAGGCGATCGCCACGCGGATCATTGCGCGCAACACGGCCTATGTCGATCTGAAGTATCGCCAGGCGCTGGCGCTTTCGACGACCTATCAGGCGGGCGTCATCGCCTGGGTGGCGTTCTGGGCGGTCTATGGCGCCGGTTTTGGCGCGACCAACCTCGTCAACATCGCGACCTTCGCGGCGTCCTATGCGCTGGTCATCGTGATCGAGCCGCTCGCCGATGTCGGCGTGCTGGCGCTGGCGAAGTCGTTGCGCGGCGTCACCGCGCCCGGCCTCGTCACCCCGCGTTTGCACAACGCGGCTTAAGTGACAAGCGAACGGGCGGCCGTCATGGCCGCCCTTCGCAGGCACGATGCTCACGCTCTCCCTGATAGGCATCGGTTGCGGCGATCCCGAGCAGCTCACGCGCGCCGCGATTACTGCCATCAACGCGGCTGATCTCGTCCTGATCCCGCGCAAGGGGACGGCCAAGTCCGATCTCGCCGATCTCAGGCGGACGATCTGCGCCGATGTGCTCGCCAGCGACACGACGCGCATTGCCGAGTTCGATCTGCCCGTCCGCGACGCCGCTGAAGCGGACTATCGCAAGGGCGTGGACGATTGGCACGATGCCGTGGCCGCTGCCTGGTCGCAGACGATCGCAGATCATCTCGAAGGCGAGGGCAATGTCGCGCTATTGATCTGGGGCGATCCCTCGCTTTATGATTCCTCGCTGCGCATCGCGCGGCGGCTCGATCCCTTGCCTGACATCAGGGTCGTTCCCGGCATCACCTCGATCCAGGCGCTGTGCGCGGCGCATGCGCTGCCGCTCAACGATATCGGCGAGCCATTTCTGGTCACGACCGGCCGTCGCTTGCGCGATGGCGGCTGGCCGCAAGGTGTCGATACAGTGGTGGTGATGCTCGACGGCGGCACGGCGTTCCAGTCGCTTGATCCGGAAGGCCTGCACATCTGGTGGGGCGCCTATCTCGGCATGGCCGATCAGATCGTCATGTCCGGCGCGCTGGCCGAGATCGGCCTGCGTATCGTCGCGGTGCGGCAAGAGGCGCGCGAACGGCACGGCTGGATCATGGACAGTTACATCCTCAAGCGCAGGTCGTGAGGCAAGCGAGGCAGCATGCTCCCCGAATGGATCACCCAACAATGCCCTGATATTTCGGCAGTCCATCGCGACGCGGCAGTGGCGCGACAGGCGCAACTGACGAAACCGACCGGCGCGCTCGGCCGGCTCGAGCAGCTCGCGATTGAGCTTGCGGGCCTGCAAGCAACCGAGCAACCGCGCGCGGCCCGGGTTCCGATCATCATCTTCGCCGGCGATCACGGCATCGTCGCGCAGGGCGTCTCGGCCTATCCGCAAGAAGTGACCATCGCGATGCTGGCGAATTTCGCCTCCGGCGGTGCCGCGATCTCGGTGCTGGCGCGTGAGCTGGGCTCCAGCCTGGAGGTCGTCGACGCCGGCACGCTGGCGCAGGAGGAGATGGCTGGAATCGTGACCGACAAGCCGCGCAGCGGCACGCGCGATTTCAGCGTCGAAGCTGCGCTCACCTCCACAGAGCTGGCATTCGCCTTCGAATCCGGCCGACGTGCGGTGACGCGCGCGCAGGCCGGGCAGCCCGATCTTCTGATCTTCGGCGAGATGGGCATCGGCAACACCACGACATCGGCGGCGATCGCGGCCGCCTTGCTCGGCGTGAGCGCGGAAGAGATCGCGGGCAGCGGCACCGGCATCGACGCGGCCGGCCGTGTGCACAAGGCGCGGGTGATCGACGCCGCGATCGCACGTCATGGCATTACGGGCGCGTCGCCCGAAAAGATCCTGTGCGCCGTCGGCGGCCTCGAGATTGCGGCCATCTGCGGTGCCATTATCGCGGCTGCACAGGGCCGCATCCCCGTGTTGATCGACGGCTTCATCGTATCGGTCGCGGCACTTGCGGCGGCGCGGCTCAATCCCTCGTGCCGGCCGTTCCTGCTGGCCTCGCACCAGTCCGCGGAGCAGGGGCATCGGCTGGTGCTTCGCGCGCTGAATGTGCAGCCGCTGATCAGCCTCGATCTCAGGCTCGGCGAAGGATCGGGCGCTGCCATCGCGCTGCCGCTGGTGCGGTCGGCCTGTGCGCTCCACAACGGGATGGCGACCTTTGCGCAGGCCAATGTGCCTGATCGTCCGGCCTGATCAAATCATCCGCTGATTGACCGAGAGGACGCGCCAGCCGGTCGCGAGCCGGTCGATCCGGGTCAGCGACAGCGGATCGATCACAAAGCGCAGGGCCGCTTGTGGCGTCAGATCCAGCGCGATGCACAGCGCCGCGCGGATCGTGCCGGAATGCACGACGAGCGTTGCGGCCCCGGTGCTGATCTTTGACAGACCCAGCCGGACGCGCGCGACCTGTTCCTCAAAGCTTTCGCCGCCCGGCGGCCGTCCGCGCGCCGGATCGCTCCAGAACCGTGCATAGGCTTCGCCACCGGTCGCGGCGAGCTCGTCATGCCGACGACCGGTCCAGTCGCCAAAATTCTGCTCGCTGAATTCGTCCAGCTGCAGCAGCTCGAGCCCCAGCGCGCGGGCCGTTTCGACCGTGCGACGCGACGGGCTCGCATAGCTCGCGGCGTCCCGCGGCAAGCGCTGCCGCAGCGCCTCCAGCTGCGCGCGATCACCGAGATCGGCCGGGGCGTCGGCTGCATGGATCGTCCCGGCGACCCCATCGACGGGCGCGTGCCGTATCACCCAGAGGAAGGTCTCGCCCTCCATGCTTATCTCCAAGGAATTGGTCGCTGTGGCAATAACGCCGCAACTGGCACATTGACTCTGTCTTGATCGTAATCCTAGATGCTCGCGACGGTTTCCCTGAGAGGGGATGAAAAGGGAATGCGGTGCGGGGACATTGTCCCCAATGCCGTGGCTGCCCCCGCAACTGTAAGCGGCGAATCTTGCGTCACGTGCCACTGGGTGTCTCGGTCCCGGGAAGGCGACACAAGGTATTGACCCGCGAGCCAGGAGACCTGCCGTCAGCCGTGGTCACACGCGAAGATGTCGGTCGGGGAGTACAGACATTCGGCTTCATCGGAAGGCTGACAAGCCGGAAGATGGGACCTTGGTTCGCTGTGACGTGCCACTGACGTCATACCGAGGTCCACAACCGTGTCTCCTGTTCGTATCGTACGACCGCGCGCGTTCCTGCTCGCATCCGCCGCGCTGACATCCTTTGTCGCCATCGACACGCCAGCGGCCTTGGCGCAGCAGACCCGCGAACCTCTGCCGCCGGTCGAGGTAACGCCCGCCCAATCCCGCAAGCCGGCCAGGCCCGACGCGCGGGAGGCGCAGGGCCCACGCCGCGCAGCTGCGCGCCGGCCGGCGGCTGCATCTGTAGCGCCCAAGCCCGTCGTGCCGACCGCGGCAGCACAGACGCCGCTCAACACCAATGCAGTCCCCGAAAGCGCCTCTCGCCTCGGCCTGACCGTGCGCGAAACGCCCGCGACCGTGGAGGTGATCTCGGCCGCAACCATGCGTGAGCAGGGCTACCGCACCGTGTCCGACGTCGCGCAGGGAGCGGTTGGCGTCACAGCCGGCGACAATCCGGCCGAGCCTTCGGCTTTCTCGATGCGCGGTTTCACCAACAGCCAAATCAACACGCTCTACAACGGCATCAAGATCGGTCCGCAGAACATGACCTCGCGGATCACCGACACGGCCAATCTGGAAGCTGTCGAATTCCTGAAGGGGCCGGCGTCACTGATGTCGGGCGAGGGCGCCGCCGGCGGCGCGATCAACTTCGTCACCAAGCAGCCGCACACCGGTCCGATCCGGAACGAGGCGGATTTCTCCTGGGATTCGCTGAACTCGTTCCGCGCGCATTACGGCTCGGGCGGCAGCACCAATGTGCAGGGGCTCGATTATCGCTTTGACGTCAGCCGTTCCTCGCTCAACGGCTTTGCCGACGACACCAACACCAAGACGCTCGACGTCTCGGGCCAGCTCAACTACCGCATCTCCGATAGCCTCAAAGTCTGGGGCGCGATCGAGTACCGCGAGGACCGCTCGAAAGCCTATTGGGGCGCGCCGCTGGCGCCGATCGCCTTCAGCGGCTCGCATGCGACGACGGGGATTGTTTCCGGCAATTACGTCTCGAACTATAACAAAACCAATCTCGGTGCGGTCACGATCGATGACCGCACCTTCAACACCAACTACAACGTCCTCGACAACAGGAACGTCGCGCAGGAGGTTTGGTTGCGCGGCGGTTTCGAGCTGAAGCTCGCGCCAGACCTGACGCTGAAGAGTCAGGCCTATGGCTACGGCGCCGAGCGCACGTGGTTCAACAATGAGGTCGAGGCGTTCAATTCCGGTACCAACATGGTGGATCGCGAGCGTTTCTACGTCGCGCACAGCCAACGCTTGGTCGGCAACGTCACCGACTTGATCTGGGATGCGAATATCGCCGGCTTTGACAACCGTTTGGTCACGACGCTGTCCTCAAGCTACCTTGATTTCGTGAGGCCGGGCGCCGCAAATTTCCCCGGCGATTCCGTTCCGCTGGTCGATCCGCCTCGCGGGTACTACGGCCTGCTCACTATTCAGCAGCAGACTGCGCGCATCGATAATGAGGCGCTGTCATTCGAGGACCGGCTGAAGCTCACGCGCAGCTTCGCGCTGGTTGGCGGCCTGCGCGTCGAGCATATCGGGCTCGACCGTAATTCGACCGACAAGTTCGGTCTGGAGAAGGCGAACTTCCCGTTCTCGCAATCCTGGGTCCCGACGACGGGGCGCATCGGTTACACGTGGGAAGCGGTTCCGGGCCTGACCTTCTTCAGCCAATATGCGACCGGCGCCGACATCGCGGCCAACAACATCTTCCTGCTCAATCCGACCGATCCGCTCAACCTGACCACCGCGCGCACCTACGAGACTGGTGTCAAGCACCTGTTCTGGGACAACCGGGCGGAATGGTCGTTCTCGGCCTACGACATCCTGCGCAAGAACGTCTATGCCGCGGCAGGCGGCATGCAGCTCAACCTGGCCGGACGGCAGGAGTCGAAGGGCGTCGAGCTGGCCGCCTCGGTGCGTCCGATCGAGCCTCTGCGTCTCTGGGGCAACATCGCCTATGTCGATGCGCGCTACGCCGACTACAATTTTGTCGGCGGCTCGTTCTCCGGCAACACGCCGCCGAACGTGCCACGCGTCGTCGCCAATGCCGGCGCGTCATACCGGTTCTTCACGCCCTGGGCGGTCGAGTTCGGTATCACCGGCCGCCATGTCGGCGACCGCTACAACACCGATGCCAACACCGTGACGCTGAAGGCCTACACTGTTGCGGACGTCTACGCTTTCGTCGACATCCCCAAGACCGTGTTCAACGCCGTCGAGCAGGCCCGCCTGACCTTCCGGGTGCGCAACATCGCCGACAAGCGTTACGCGATCTGGGGCGATCCATTCTATCCCGACCAGATCCTGCTGGGCGCGCCGCGCACCTACGAGATCTCGGCCGCGTTCAAATGGTAGGACGCTGATCGATGATGCGCGCGATCGTCCTGCTGCATCGATGGCTCGGGATCGCGTTCTGCCTGCTGTTCGCGATGTGGTTCGCGACGGGAATCGTGATGCACTTCGTTCCGTTTCCGTCCCTGACGGAAGCGGAACGCTTTGCCGGGCTCGTGCCGTTGGCTAGCGCGGAGACGGGGCTTGCGGTCGCCGATGCCGTTGCCGCGAGCGGGATTGCGGATGCGACGCGCGTTCGCCTGATCCAGCGCAGTGATGGACCGGTCTATGTCGTCGCGGGGCCGTCGCGCGCGGGCGCAGTCCGCGCCTCCGACGGGGTCGGCGCCTCGGTCGCGTTTTCCGAGGTCGCGCTGGCCATCGCGCGAGACCACGCCCGCAGCCGTGGGCTGGATGCCGCGCGTGCCGCGATCGTTGCGCGCTCGGACTATGACCAATGGAGCGTGCCGAACGGCTTCGACCGCCACCGGCCCTTGTTTCGGGTTGGCCTGGGCGACGCCGCCGGAACGGAGGTCTATGTCTCCTCGCTCACCGGCGAGATCGTCCTGGATACGACGCGCAGCGAGCGCGGATGGAATCTCGTCGGGAGCGTGCTGCACTGGATCTATCCAACGATCCTGCGAAGCAACTGGTCGCTGTGGGATCGCGTGGTCTGGACCTTGTCGCTGCTGGCCCTGATCGCAGCTTTGCTTGGCGCTGTGCTCGGGCTTGCGCGGATCAAACCTCGGGGCGGTCTGATCGGGTCGTCCTATCGTGGCTGGCATGCGCTGCATCATCTCATCGGCCTCGCGGCGATGGTCTTCGTGCTGAGCTGGATTTTCAGTGGCTGGCTCTCCATGGATCACGGACGGCTGTTCTCGCGTGGGCAATTGACCTCGACTGAATCCAGCGTGATGAACGCCCCACCGAACTGGACGGCGGCCCGATCGCTCGATCGCCAGCCCGTATCGCCGTCGGTCCACGAGATCGAATGGTTTGCCTTCAACGGCACTCTCTATCGGCGGGATCGCACGGATCTTGCCGCGCAGACCTTGATCAAGGCAGGGGATGCGCCGCGCGACGGACCAACGGGATCTCTGGATGTCCACGAGGTCCAGGGGCTGACGGCGCGCCTCGCAGCCGGCTGCGGCGTACCGTCCGTACTTGCCGACAACGACAACTATCCCGCGCAGTCCACCGTCCCTGGCGCCCCGGTCTACCGCTCCTACTGCGGCGACCTCTGGTTCGACATCGACGGCGCCGACGGCAATTTGCTGCAAAGGCTGGATTCGTCGCGGCGGGCTTATCGCTGGTCCTACGGCGCGCTGCACACGTTGGACTTTCCGGTCCTGGTCGCGCATCCGTTGCTGCGCGACGGCTTGGTCGTCGGGCTCTGCGCCCTCGGCTTTCTGTTCTCCATCACGGGCATCGTCATCGGCTCGCGTCGCCTGGTCGCGAGGCGTTGAGTGGGCAAAACGACCGCTTACTGATCGTACAATAAAGAGAGGCTGAGCCGACTGCCATGCATAGCTCATAAGCAATCGTATGGTCCGTAGCGCCGATCGATCGCCTGCAAATTAGACAGTGCGTCCGCGGCGCGTGGATTGCAGTGCAGCGGATGTGCCGTTTCGTCCGGGAAAACTCGTGGTGCGCTGCACTTAGCGCGCGTGGAACGATCCACACCGATGTGCACTCCCTGCGGGCAGCGCTGCACTAAAATGTGCCTCGGCGGGCAGCGCCGGTTGCGTGCTGGTCCTGTGCGTTGCGACAACGCTGGCCCTATCCGAAGCCCATCGCTCTGTCGCACGCTCGCAAGCAGTGGCATGACAGGGGATGACGATGAGCGCTCTCGGTTTGCGATTGAACCTCGCGAAGGACGGGAAGCACCCGGCGTCCGGTTCGAACGTCGTCCGCAGCTGACCCACGCATGAACACTGACGAAAATCACTGGGAGGTCGGCACCGATATCGGTGGCACCTTCACCGACATCATCGCGATCCGGCACTCCCCCGCGGAGGCGCGGATCGCGAAAGTGCCGTCGCGACCTCAAGCTCCGGTTCAGGCGATGCTGGAGGCAATCGAGGCGGTGGGCCTGCGCAAGAGCGAGGTCAAGCGCTTCGTCCACGGCACCACGCGCGTAACCAATGCCATCGTCGAAGGACGTTTGCCGAAAGTGGCGCTGGTGGCGACCGAAGGCTTTGTCGACGTGCTGGAGATCGCGCGCTACCGCCGCCGCGATCTCTACCGTCTCGACATTCCGCCGAAATCGTCGCCGCTCGTGCCGCCGGAACGATGTTTTGGGCTTGCCGAGCGCCTCGATCACGAGGGAAAGGTGCTGAAGGCGTTGGATGAAGCGGAGATCGAGCGCCTGGTGGCCTGGCTGAAGGGGACCGGCGTGCAGAGCGTCGCGGTCGCACTGCTTCACGCCTATGCCAATCCTGTCCACGAGAAAATGCTCGGCGAGCGGCTCAAGGGCGTCGTTGCCCACGTCTCGCTGTCGCACGAGGTCAATCCCGAGGCGCGCGAATACGAGCGGACCTCGGCGACCGTGTTCAACGCGGCCGCCATGCCGATCGCGGTGGAGTATCTCAGCGAACTGGAACTGCGACTGCCGATCGGTCCCGGCCTGCAGGTGTTTCATTCGGCCGGCGCCATGGTCCCGATCTCCGCCGTGAAGCGGCGGCCGCTGGTGATGGCGATGTCGGGCCCGGCGCCGGCGTCTCCGCATCCGTCAGCATCGCGCGCCAGCTCGGCACATCGCGGATGCTGACGTTCGACATGGGCGGCACCACGACCGACGTGTGCCTGATCGTCGACGGCCAGGCCGAGATGACAGACGGCCGCATGCTCGGCGACAAGCCGCTGCGCCAGCCGATGCTTGCGGTTCACTCGATCGGCGCGGGCGGCGGCTCGATCGTGCGCAATGGTCCCGGCGGCCTGACCGTCGGACCGGAAAGCGCCGGCTCCGAGCCGGGACCGGCCTGCTACGGCCGCGGAGGTACCGAGCCGACCATCACCGACGCCAACGCCGTGCTCGGCTATCTCAATCCCGAAACCAGGCTTGGCGATCGGATCGGAATCAATATCAAGGCAGCCAGTGACGTCATCGCGCCGATCGCGCGCACTCTGGGGCTGAGCCTGACCGAAACCGCGCTCGGCATCATCAAGGTCGCGAACGCGACAATGGCGCGCGCGCTCCGCCGCGTCACCGTGGAGCGCGGCATCGACGGGCGCGACTGCACGCTGCTCGCCTTTGGCGGTGGTGGCCCGATGCATGCCGCGGGCTTGGCCGATCTCTACGGGATTGCCGAGGTCGTCGTTCCCAGCGCATCAAGTGCGTTTTCGGCGCTGGGCTGTCTCACCGCCGATTTCAGCTTCCTCCAGCAGCAAACCCTGCGGGCTGCGCTCGACGGCATCGACCTCGCCCGTGTGTCGGAGCGGATCGGGGTGCTGATTGACGATGCTTCGGCGCCGCTCATCGCCAACGGCGTTGCCGCGACTGAGATCCAGGTCGAGCTGGTGGCCTTGATGCGCTACGCCGCGCAGAACGACGCCATTCCGGTGCCGTTCGCGCGACCGCTCGACGTCATCACGCTGAAGAAGGATTTTCTGGCCCGGCACCACGAGCTGTTCGGCTATGCGACCGGCGAGAGCTGCGTCATCGAATCCGTGCGGGTGCAGGCGCGCCGTCCGTCGCGCACCGTCGTGAGCCGGCCGTCCGTCGCGGTGAGGGCGGTCTCCACCGGCGAGCGCATCTGCTCGTTCGACGGCTTTCACGACATCGCAACAAGCATCATCGACCGCGCCTCGTTGACCGAGATTGTCAGTGGTCCGGCCATCATTGAAGACGCATGGTCGACCGTGGTGGTCCCGCCCGGCTGGCAGGCGCGGCCCGACGTTTCAGGCAATCTGTTCCTGACGCGGGTGGCCCCATGAAGATCGATCCGTTCGTCGTCGAGGTCATCAGGCACGGGCTCTCGGCCGCGGCCGAGGAGATGAGCCTGGTGATGACGCGCTCGGCGCGCTCGCCGCTGCTGCGCGAGGCCGGCGACCTGTCGTCGGCGATCACGGACGGCCGGGGCGACCTGGTCGGGCAGGGCCGCGACATCCCGATCCATCTCGGCGCGATGGCCTATACGGTTCTCGAATTGTTGAAGGTGGTGCCGCGGGACAGCCTGAACGAAGGCGATGCACTGATCTACAATGTCGGCCCGCTCGGCGGCAATCATCTCAACGACGTCAAGGTCGTGCGCCCCGTCTTCGTCGACGGCGAGATCGTGGCGTTCGCGGTCAGCCTCGCGCATTGGCCCGATATCGGCGGCACCTGGCCCGGCAGCTATTTTGCGAAAGCGATCGACACCTTCCAGGAGGCGATGCGCATTCCGCCGGTTCTGATCGCCACGGCAGCGGGCGTCAATACGCCGATCGTGCAGCTGCTCAAGGCCAATGTTCGCGATCCCGAATCCTGCGAGGGCGATCTTCTCGCCCAGATCGCCGCAACGAAAGCCGGCGAGAAGCGCATCTTCGAGCTTTGCCGCGAGCACGGCAAGGCAGTCTTCACGGCGGCGCAGGCGCGCCTGCACGATCTCTCCGAAATCGAGATGCGCGAGGCGTTGCGCGATCTGCCGGATGGCGTCTACGAGGGCGAGGATTATCTGGACGACGGCGGCGTCAACGCCGCGCCAGCGCGCATTCATGTCAAGATCACCATTGCAGGCGACGAAGCGACCTTCGATCTCTCGGGAAGCTGCGACCGCGTCTCGAATTTCTGCAACACCACGCCGTTCATGGCGCGCTCGGCGGTAGCCTATGCCGCGCGCATCATGAGCGGGCGCGACATGAACCAGAACGCGGGCGCGTTGCGGCCGCTGACCATCATCACGCGCCCGGGCTCGATCCTGGAGCCGGGGTGGAATGCCTCGGTTGCGGCCGGCAACCACGAGACCTCGATGCGCATCGTCGATGCGATCTTCCGCGCGATGCAGGATACCATTCCCGAGCGTCTGTCGGCCGGCGGGGCGACCACGGCGGGCGTCCTGTTTTTTGCCGAACCGCGGCAAAACGGTTCATGGAAGATGCTTTACGAGGTCCACGGCGGTGGCGAGGGCGCGCGGCATGATCGGGACGGCATCTCAGCGACGCGGGTGCATCTGTCCAACACCTCGAATACGCCGGTCGAGGTGATCGAGGCGAATTACGCGATCCAAGTCGAGCAGCAGGCCATTCGCAGGCATTCCGGCGGCGCGGGCGCCCATCGCGGAGGAGACGGAGTCGTGCGCACCTATCGTATCCTGGCGCCGTCGATGCATCTGACCACCTGCATCGAGCGCATGGTGATCGCGCCGTTCGGCATGCAGGGCGGCGAACCCGGCAAGCCCTGCCGCATCTCGCTGATCCGGCAGGGCGCGAACGTCGCGATCGACGGCAAGTCGAACCTGGTGCTGCAGCAAGGCGATCTCGTCAACATCGAGACCTGCGGCGGCGGTGGCTACGGCGCCGAGGCTGCGGAATGAAGGGATTGCAATGAGCAGATTGTTGCGAACCGGGCTGAATGCCGGCGACAGCGCGCCCATGGCCGTGGTCGGCGGCGAGGGCGTCTATTTTCATCTGTCGGATGGTCGCAAGCTCATCGACGGCAGCAACACCGGCGGCGGTCTCGGACATCGTCATCCCGCGATGGTGGAGGCGATCCGCCGCGCCGCGGATACGCCCGTCGTGAACGAGGGGTGGACCTGGGTCGGCCGCGAGCAGGCCGCTGACGATTTGATGGCCATCGCCTTCAAGGGCGAAGAGGATTGGGTCGGTGCGGTGCGCTTCTGCATCAGCGGCAGCGAGGCCAACGACATGGCGCTGTCACTTTGCCAGGCGCTGACGCAGCGGTCCGCGCTGGCAACGCGCGAACGCGCCTATCACGGCATTACAGGCCTGTCGCGCAGTATGACCGTGCAGCCGCAATGGCATGGCGGCCTCGCGGTGCACTCAGGCGGCTCGAAGCTGCCGGCGCCGATGGCGCCGGTGCGGATATTGCCGGCGCCGGATGGCGCGATCTATGGTGCGCCCGCCAACAATGTTCCCCCACGCGAATATCTGGCCGATGCCACGCGCCTGCTTTCGGACACCGCAGCGACGATCATCGACTACACGCAGGGCGGCATCTATTACGACGGCGCCTATCAGGACGAGGTGGCGCGTTGCGCGCGGCAGGCTGGCTCCTACTGGATCGCCGACGAAGTGGTGACCGGCACCGGCCGCGCTGGGCGCTGGTTCGCATTCCAGGGCGCCGAAAGCCGCCCTGACATCGTGACGCTCGGAAAATCGCTCGGCGGCGGCGCGGCGGCGGTTGCCGCGGTGGTGGTGTCGAAAGCCATCGTCGAACGGCTCAATGGCACGAGCTGGCAGAATTACGGAACGCTGCGCGGCCATCCGATCAGCATGGCCGCCGTGAGCGCTTACCTGAAGGTCGTCAGCGGAGAGAAGATTCTTGAGCACGTAAAGAACCTCGAAAAGCTGTTCGCCCGCCGCCTGCTCGCCATCGCGCAGAGACATCCAAGCGTGCAGCGCGTGGCGGGGCAGGGGCTGCACTGGACCGTGGAGCTGCACGGGCCGGACTGGCGTTCCTGGCACGCCGACACCACCGAGGTGCCGATCGCCTCGCGCGTCGCGGAGCGGGCCCTGGAGGCAGGCGCCGTGATCGGCACCAGCGGCGAGCAGACTTCGCTGTTCCTCGCTCCGCCCCTCGTGATCTCCGAGCATGAGGCCGAGCAGCTTCTGGATGCACTGGACCACGGCCTGGATGTTGCCGATGCGGAACAAAAATGAGCGCGGATCGTGCAGCGCACACTATGATGATCGGCAGGCGGCGGCCGGAAAGCCCGGGCGACGCTGCGTTATGCAGCCGCGTGCCGGCAAGTGATTGAAATTGTAGCTTCGAAGACATCACCAGGAAATCGCTGATGCGTATCGTCAATGTTGCCGCCGCCCAGATGGGCCCGATCCAGAAAGCCGACAGCCGCGAGGCCGTGGTCAAGCGCATGATCGCGCTGATGGATGAAGCCAAGAGCAAGGGCGCCGACCTGATCGTCTATCCGGAACTGGCGCTGACGACCTTCTTCCCGCGCTGGTATGTGGAGAACCGGGCCGAGTTCGACAATTGGTTCGAGCGCGAGATGCCGAACGCTGCGACGAGGCCGTTGTTCGAGCGCGCGGCGCAGCACCAGATGGCGATGAATTTTGGCTATGCGGAGCTGACGCCTGATGGACATCACTTCAACACCGCTGTTCTCACCGACAAGTCGGGCAAGATCGTCGGCAAATATCGCAAGATCCATTTGCCCGGCCATGTGGAATACGACACCAAACGCTCGCACCAGCATCTGGAAAAGCGCTATTTCGAGCCGGGCGATCTCGGCTTCAACGTCTGGCGCGAGCTCGGCGGCATCATCGGCATGGCCATCTGCAACGACCGCCGCTGGCCCGAGACCTATCGCGTGATGGGCTTGCAGGGCGTCGAGATGGTGCTGATCGGCTACAACACGCCGTCCGTGAATGCGGAGAGGAGCGATGAGGGCGTCGAGAAACGCCTGTTCCACAATCGCCTCTCGGCGCAGGCCGGCGCCTATCAGAACGCGACCTGGGTCGTCGCGGTGGCCAAAGCCGGTAACGAGGACGGACACCCGCTGTTCGGCGGCAGTCTGATCGTCGATCCCAATGGCGAAATCGTCGCCGAAGCGAAGACGGAGGAGGACGAGCTGCTGGTCCACGCCTGCGACCTCGATGCCACCACCTTCGGCAAGACCACGATCTTCAATTTCGCACAGCACCGCCGCATCGAGCACTACGGCCTGATCACCAGCCGAACCGGCGCGGTGCCGCCGCCGGAGAAGTAACGTCGATGACTGGCCAGACCACATCGAGCATATTGTTACGCGAGCTCGATCCGCGCGATCGCTACAAGCTGCTTTGCGGCGTGGTGGTGCCGCGGCCGATCGCGCTGGTGACGACGCTCGATGCGAACGGGGCGGTCAACGCTGCGCCGTTCAGCTTCTTCAACGTGTTCTCGGAGAGTCCGGCGCTAATCGTGCTCGGGCTTCAACACAAGCCGGATCACAGCCCGAAGGACACCACCCGCAACATCCATCGCGACGGCGAGTTCGTCGTTCACATGGTTGATGAGGCGCTCTCCGCAGCGATGAATGACTGCGCGGTCGATTTCCCGTCCGGTGACAGCGAGGTCGCTGCGGCAGGGCTCGCGACCCTTCCCTCAATCAACGTGAAGGTACCGCGCCTCGCCGCAGCGCCCTTCGCGCTCGAATGCCGGCGCCATGTCGCGCTGACCTTCTCGCCCGATCGCGAACTGCTCGTCGGCGAAGTGCTCCGGGTTCACGCCCGCGAGGGCCTCGTCAACGAGGCCAACATGTATGTCGACCTCGACGCCTACCGCCCGATCGGCCGCATGTTCGGCAATCTCTATACGACGCAGCGGGACACGTTCACGCTTGTCCGCGAGAGCCACGCGCAATGGATCGCGCGGCAGGACGCCAAAGAGCTGAAGGACGCCTAGTGATTCGAGAATTGCACCGTACCCAGCGCCATCGTGACGGCCGCCTGCGTCGGGTCGATCACGGCAATGCCGAGCGCGTCTTCGAGGGGACGGCGATGGCGCGCCATGCCGGCGCAGCCCATCACGATGGCGCGGGCGCCGTCCTCGTCGCGCAGCGCGCGGCCGATTTCGATCATCCTGGCCAGCGTGCCTTCGCCCGAGGCGGTTTCGGCGACGCTCATGTTGAGAGGCCGCTCGCCGGCGAGGCGTTCGGTCAGTCCCATCTGCCTGAGATAGCGCATGTGACGCGGGATCGAGCGCTGGGCGATCGCGATGACGCCAAAGGTCTCGGCGCGGGCCAGCGCCGTCAGCACGCCGCACTCGGCGATGCCGAACACGGGCCGGTCGGTGCCTTCACGGCAGACCTGAAGCCCGGGATCGCTGTAACAGGCGATGACAAAGGCGGCCGAGCTGTTGTCGCCCTCGACCAGCCGGCGCAGCGGCATCGCGACGCCATCGACATCGGCCTGGCTTTCAATGCCGAACGGTCCCTCCGCCAGCGTCTGGCAGACCAGTTCGGGGCCGCCCTCGAAACCGAGCGGCTTCAGCGCGTCCTCCAGCCCCTGCGTGACCGCGGGGTTGGAATTCGGATTGATGACGAGAATGCGCGGCCGGGCCATGATGGTTTTCCTGCGGAATGGCGATCACTTGGCTTTAGGCTATCACGGAGTGCCTCATGACTGAACCAGTTTACGACCTGATCATCCGCGGCGGCCGCGTCGCCACCACGACCGACGTGTTCGAGGCCGACGTCGCGATCTCCGGCGAGACCATCGCCGCTATCGGCCGCGGGCTTCCGGCGGCGAAGCGCGAGATCGACGCGCGCGGAAAGCTGGTTCTGCCCGGCGGCGTCGACAGCCACGCCCATATCGAGCAATTGTCCGCGGCCGGCATCATGAATGCCGACACCTTTGAGAGCGCGACCGTCTCGGCTGCCTTTGGCGGCACGACCACGGTGATTCCTTTCGCCGCCCAGCACGTCGGCATGAAGCTGCCGCAGGTGGTCGAGGATTATCACGCGCTGGCGAAGAAGGGCGCCGTGATCGACTACGCCTTTCACATGATCATCGCCGATGCGACCAAAGAAACGGTCGAGGAGCATATCCCCGCGCTGGTGAAGCAGGGCCATGCCTCGATCAAGATTTTCATGACCTATGACCGGCTCAAGGTCGACGACGAGCCGCTGCTGGATATCCTTCTGGCCGCGCGCCAGTCCGGCGCGATGTTGTGCGCCCATGCCGAAAACCACGGCATCATCGCCTGGATGGTGAAGCGCTTGCTCGCGCGCGGCTACACGATGCCGAAATATCACGCCGTCAGCCACGCCCGCGTGTCCGAGGCGGAGGCCTTCACCCGGCTGATCGGCATGGCCGCGCTGATCGACCAGCCCATCATGATCTTCCATGTCTCGACTGCCGAAGGCGCCAAGGTGATCCGCGACTCCCGCGGGCAGGGGCTGAAGGTGTTTGCCGAGACCTGTCCGCAATATCTGTTCCTGACCGCCGCCGATCTCGACAAGCCCGGGGCGGAAGGCGCCAAGTGGATGTGCAGCCCGCCGCCGCGCACGCATGCCGACCAGGAGGCGCTGTGGCAGGCGCTGTCGCTCGGCGATCTCCAGACCATCTCGTCGGATCACGCGCCGTATCGCTACGACGAGACCGGCAAGCTGCGTGCCGGTCCCAATCCCAACTTCAAGCAGGTCGCCAATGGCCTCCCGGGATTGGAGTTGCGGCTGCCGCTACTGTTCGACGCAATGGTGTCGAAGGGGCGGTTGGGCCTGGAAAAGTTCGTCGAGCTGACTTCGACGGCGCCGGCCAAGATCTACAATCTGCATCCGCGCAAGGGCTCGATCGTAGTCGGAGCCGATGCCGATATCGCGATCTGGGATCCCGATCGTGAGACCGTGATCGCCGACGAGATGATGCACGATCTCGCCGGCTACACACCGTTTGCGGGACGGAAGCTGAAGGGTTGGCCGATGTCGGTGCTGTCGCGCGGTCGGGTGATCATCGACGGCAACAAGTGCCTCGCGAGCGCTGGCAGCGGACAGTTCCTGGCCCGCAGCGGGGGCGAGGCGGCCAAGCCGACGGGGCGGCTCGTCGCCGACATGGACCCTGAACGCAATTTTGGAGCGAAGCTACTGTGATGGTGGATCGCGCGCGATGAAGATCGTCATCTTCGGCGGTACCGGCTTTGTCGGCCTCAATGTTGCGGAGGCGCTACTCGCGCGCGGCCATGACGTCACGCTTTATGACCGTAAGCAATTGCCGGCGGGAGCGGAGCGATCGTTTGCCGACTATGGCGAGCGGTGCACGGTTGTTCAGGGTGAGATCACTGACGTCGAAAGGATCGACGCGCTTCTAAAGCAGAGGTTTGATACGATCGTCCTTGGCGCCGCCATAACCGCCGGGGATCAGCTCGAACGAACCACCACCTCGAGTATCCTTGAGATCAACGTGATGGCTCAGATCCCGATCTTGAGCGCGGCGGTCCGCCGTGGCATTCGGCGCGTGATTAATCTCTCATCCGCTTCCGCCTATGGCGCTGCGGGGCAGCGTCATGCGGTGCTGGACGAGGAGACGCCCTGCGATCCCGTCTCTTTCTACGCGATTAGCAAATTCGCCTCGGAACGATCGGTGGCTCGGCTCGCCGAGTTGTGGGATGGTGACTTTCTCAGTGTGCGTTTGAGCGCGGTGTTCGGTCCGTGGGAACGGATCGGCAAGGTACGGGATACGCCGAGCCTTCAGTTTCAAATCCTGGCCGAGTTCGCCCGCTGCGGGCTGGCGCTCATGCCGGGCGCGGGCGTCAAGGACTGGATTTACGCCCTCGATGCCGCTGAAGCCGTGGCCGTCTTGATCGAAGCCGAGCGGCCGCGCCATCGGCTCTACAACATCTCCGGCGGCGGAACGTGGTCCGCGCTGCAATGGGGCGAGACCTTTGCGGCGTTGCATCCCGGCCTGCAATGCCGGCTGGCGGCACCGGGAGAGAAGACCTTCATCAAGCTCCATGGGCCGGATCGTGCGCCGCTCTCGGTCGCGCGGATGGCGGAGGAATTCGGCTGGCGCGCGCGGTTCGGGTGTACCGAGTCCGCCGCAGCCATGAGCGCCTGGTGGACGCAGCACAAGGAGAGTCTCTGATGCGGCTGCAGGGGCGCACGGCCATCATTACGGGCGCAGGCTCCGGCATCGGCCGCGCCAGCGCGAAGCTGTTTGCCGACGAAGGCGCGCATCTCGCTCTGGTCGATCGCGATGTCGCGGGGCTTGAGGAGACGCTGATCCTGGTGGGCGAGGCAACGACCTATGTCGGTGACGCCGGCGATGCCAGTTTTGCCGAGACCGTAGTCGGCGATGTCGTGGCCCGGCACGGCCGGCTCGATATCCTGATGACCGCCGCCGGCTTTTCCTGCGGCGGCACGGTGCTGACAACCAGTCCCGAAGATTGGGATGCGGTGTTCCGCACCAATGTCGGTGGCACCTGGCTGTGGGCGCGGGCGGCCGTGCCGCAGATGCAGCGGCAGAAGGGCGGCTCGATCATCACGCTGGCATCGCAGCTTGCGATCGCCGGCGGCAAGGGCAACAGCGCCTATATCGCCGCCAAGGGCGCGATTATCGGCCTGACGCGGACGATGGCGGTGGACTTTGCGACCGACGGCATTCGCGTCAACGCCATTGCACCCGGTGCGATCGACACGCCGATGCTTCGCCGCAGCTTTGCCCGTCACGCCAATGCGGACGAGGTGCGCGAAACCTCCCGCAATCGCCATGCCATGAAGCGGTTCGGTCAGGCCGAGGAGATCGCGCAAGCGGCGCTGCATCTCGCAAGCGATGCGTCCTCATTTACCACCGGCACCGTGATGGTGGTCGACGGAGGCTGGCTCGCGGCATGAGCGATACACTGACAGAGCTCGAAGCTGACGTTCGCGCCGATATCGCGCGGATCGCGCATCCCGGTGCCGCCTGGCTCGAACCGAAGACGGGACCGGACGGCAAGCCGGCGCTGGATGTGCTCGTGATCGGCGCCGGCCAATCCGGCATCGCCATCGGCTTCGGCCTGATGCGCTCCCGTGTCAGCAACATTCTGCTGCTGGACAAGGCCGAGGAGGGGATGGAAGGCCCGTGGCTCACCTATGCCCGCATGCCGACGCTGCGCAGCCCAAAGGATTATACCGGTCCTGACCTCGATATCCCCAGCCTGACCTATCAGTCCTGGCATGAGGCCCGCTTCGGCAAGGAGAGCTGGCAGACACTCGACCTGATCCCGCGCGGGCACTGGGCTGAGTATCTGCTCTGGCTACGGCGGACGATCGGCCTGCCCGTGCGCAACGGCTGCGAGCTCCTGGAAATCCGGCCGGCCGCAGACGGGTTGCTGGCCGCACGCGTGAAGCGTGGCGATGGCGTCGAGACGCTCCATGCGCGCAAGATCGTGCTGGCGACGGGGCAGGAGGGAATGGGGAACTGGATGATCCCCGAGCCGCTGAGCCATCTGCCGACGAGCTCGGTCGCAACCGTCGCCGACGACATCGATTTCAAAAACCTGCGCGGCAAGCGCGTTGCTGTAATCGGCGCCGGAGCATCGGCCTTCGACAACGCGGCAACCGCGCTGGAAGCGGGCGCGACCGAGGTGCACCTGCTGTGCCGTCGTGCGCAGATCCAGGTAATCCAGCCCTATCGCTGGCTGACCTTTCGCGGCTTCCTCCGGCATCTCAGCGATCTCGACGATGCCTGGCGCTGGCGCTTCATGCGCACCATCCTCGAGATGCGCGAAGGCTTTCCGCAGGCGACTTACGATCGCTGCGCAAATCACGCCAATTTCACATTGCACGAGGGCGCGCCGCTTGAGGCCGCACGCGAGACCGGCAAGGGTATTGAGTTGCAAACGCCGCGCGGCGCCATACCTGCGGATTTCGTCATCTGCGGCACCGGCATCGACATGGATTTTGCCGGCCGTGGCGAGCTGCGCGCATTTGCCGGCAATATCGCAATCTGGGCCGACCGCTACCAGCCCCCGGAGACCGAGCGCAACGCGCGGCTCGGCCGCTTTCCCTATCTCGCCGACGATTACGCCTTCACCGAGCGCGTCGCGGGCGAGACGCCGTGGATCTCGAACATCCATCTCTTCGCCATCGCCTCCACCATGAGTTTTGGCCCGTCGGGATCGTCGATCAACGCGATGACGACCGCGGTGCCGAAGCTGGTGAATGGCCTGACGCGCGGCCTGTTTCGTGCCGATGTCGAACGGCACTGGGCCTCGCTTCGCGCCTATGACGTGCCGCAGGCCGTGGTCACGCGGCCAGCGCGAAAAATGGAAGAATCGCGATGATCGTCCATACGCCGCCGCGACAAAGCGTCCACAACGGCGCATCATGAGACTGGCGCGCAACTTGCTTCTTTCTTAACCTGTCCTGTCGGCGTTCTTGTCGAGATCTTTGGGGAAAACCAATGCGTATTGTGTCTTTCAGGTCGGCATCCTCCGTGCTCGCCACCACCGCGTTGTTGCTCATCGCCACTGCGCCTTCGCAAGCGCAGACCAGGGCCGAGACGTTGCGCTATGTCACCGGCGCATCCGTCAACACGCTCGATCCCAACATCCCGGGCTCGACGCGCGAATCCTTCGCGCTGAGCATGAGCACCTACGACCGCCTGGTGGCGTTCGGCCGCAAGCAGCTCAACGGCAAATGGGTGTTCGATCTCGACAAGATCACCGGCGAACTCGCCGAATCCTACGACGTCAGCCCGGACGGACTGAAGCTGACGTTCCGTCTGCGCAAGGATGCCAAGTTCCAGGACGGCTCGCCCGTGACCGCCGAGGACGTGAAATGGTCGCTCGACCGCTGCGTCACCGCGCCGATCCTTGGCAAGGCACAGTTGCTGACGGGATCGCTGACGTCGGCCGACCAGTTCAAGGTGATCGATCCCCTCACGATCGAAGTGACGCTGCCGAAGCCCGACAAGCTCGCGCTGCCGAATCTCGCGACGGTCTACCCGCTGATCATCAACTCGAAGGTCGCCAAGGAGCACGCGACCCCAGAAGATCCCTGGGCCACCGCTTGGCTGAAGGAGCACACTGCCGGCAGCGGTGCCTATGTGATCGAGAGCTTCAAGCCCGGCGAGCAGGTGATCATCAAGCGCAACGAGGACTGGAACCGCGGCTCGCCCAACAAGCCGGCCTTCTTCAAGCGCGTGATCGTGCAGTCCGTGCCGGAGCCCGCGACCCGCGCCAATCTTGTCGAGCGCGGCGACGCCGACCTCGTCGTCGATCTCCAGGCCAGCGACGTGCAATCGCTCGAGGCCAAGGGCAAGCTCAAGGTGATCTCGACGCCGCAATACAATTCGATCACCTTCGTCTCGATGAACAACCAGATCCCGCCTTTCGACAACGTCAACGTCCGCCGCGCCATCGCTTTCGCGCTGCCTTATGAGGATATGTTCAAGGCTGCCCTGTTCGGTCGCGGCGCGCCGCTGTTCGGTGCGACATGGCCGGATGGCAAGCCCCTGAACGGGATCTATCCGTTCCAGGCGCCGGTGAAGACCGATCTCGACAAGGCGAGGGAATATCTGAAGGCCGCGGGACTCCCGGAGGGTTTTTCAACCACCTTCAGCTTCAACGTCGGCCAGGCCTCGACCGCGGAGCCGATGGCGGCCCTCGTGAAGGAATCGCTTGCCAAGATCGGGATCAAGGTCGACATCCAGAAGCTGCCGGATGCGCAGATGTCGACGCAGATCAACGAGAAGAAGCTGCCCCTGTTCACGGAAGGCATCGTCGCCTGGCTGCCCTCGACCGATTACTTCTACCGCAACTTCTACACCGGCAATCAGCGCTGGAACTACAGCTCGATCAACAATCCGGAACTGGCGACGATCGCGCAGGAAGCGCGCTTCGAGCCCGACAAGGCCAAGTACGAGGAGGATGGCCGCAAGCTCAACGCGATCCATTTCAGCGAGATGCCGCAGATCCCGCTGTGGCAGCCCAATCAGGACGCCGTAATGGCGGCCTCGATCGAGGGCTATACCTACGAATTCCATCGTCAGGTCGACTATCGCGACGTCAGCCGCAAGTGACATCCGAAAAATTGGAGGAGCTCTGAAAGGTGATGACCGGACTTGGTGCGACGGTGGTGCGGGCGGGGAGGCGGCTTTTGTCGTCGCTGCCGGCGTTGTTCGGCGTGCTGGTCTTCACCTTTCTCCTGATGCGGGTCCTCCCCGGAGATCCCGCGGTGTTCTTCGCCTCTGGGCCCAATGCCGGCAAGGAGGAGATCGAGCAGATCCGCAAGCAGATGGGGCTCGACAAGTCGGTGCCGGAGCAGCTCGTGTTCTATCTGTCCGATATCGGCCGCGGCAATCTCGGCCGCTCCATGATGACGGGACAGCCGGTCCTGAAGGATCTGCGCGAACGGCTGCCGGCCTCGCTGGAGTTGACCTTCACGGCGCTCCTGATCGCGCTGATCGCGGCGGTGCCACTCGGCGTGGTCGCAGCCTTGAAGCCGGGATCGCTGGTCGATCACGGCGTGCGGCTGTTCTGTGCGCTCGGCGTCTGCGTGCCGACCTTCGTGTCGGGCCTGCTGCTGATCTATGTGTTCTACTATCTGCTAGGTCTTGCGCCTGACCCGACCGGGCGGATCGACGTCTTCACCTCGCTGCCGCCGCAGCGCACCGGATTCCTGTCGATCGATTTCCTGCTCGCGGGAGACATCGAGGGCTGGTGGGCGGCCTGCAAGCAGCTGATCCTGCCTGCGCTGAGCATGGCCCTGTTCGTGATCGCGCCGCTGGCGCGGATCACGCGTGCCTCGATGCTGGTCTCGCTCGGCAGCGATTTCGTGCGCACGGCGCGCTCGGTCGGATTGTCCTGGCAGAAGGTCGTCGTCACCTATGCGCTGCGTAATGCGATCCTGCCCGTCATCACCATTGCCGGCATCGTGTTCTCGACCATGCTTGGCGCCAATGTCCTGGTGGAGAAGGTGTTCTCCTGGCCGGGCGTTGCCTCCTACGCGCTCGACGCGCTGCTATCGTCCGACTATGCGCCGGTGCAGGGTTTCGTCCTGCTGATGGCTGGCATCTTCGTGCTGGTCAATCTCGTTGTTGACATCTGCTACGGTATCGCCGATCCCAGGGTGTCGATCGGATGACCAGCGCAACCCTCCGCCATTCGGTCTGGATTTTGCGCGGCAACCCGCTGACCGGAGTCGCCGCGGCGGGTGTCCTGCTGTTTGTCCTGGTCGCGATCTTCGGACCGTGGCTGGTGCCCTATGATCCCGTCGTCTCCAATGTCTCGGAGGCGTTGCAGCCGCCGAGCGCGGCGCATCTTGCCGGCACCGACCAGCTCGGGCGCGACGTGTTCAGCCGCATCGTCGTTGCGGCGCGGCTCGACCTTGCCATCGCGGTCTCGGCGGTCGGCATCTCCTTCGTGATCGGCGCCGTCATCGGCTCTTTCTGCGGCTATGCCGGCGGCAGGCTCGACCGTTCGGTCGGCCGCTTCGTCGACGTCATGATGGCCTTTCCGCTGTTCGTTCTGGCCATGGCGATGGTTGCGGCGCTCGGCAACCGGATCGAGAACATTGTGATTGCGACCGCGATCATCAATCTGCCGTTCTACATCCGCTTCGCGCGCGCCGAGGTCAACGTCCGGCGCAATGTCGGCTGGGTGGAGGCGGCGCGTTCCTGTGGCGAGAGCCATTTCTCGGTGGTGCTGCGCTTCCTGCTGCCGAACATCCTGCCGGCGATGGCGGTGCAGATCTCGCTCAACCTCGGCTGGGCGATCCTGAACGCCGCCGGCTTGTCCTTCATTGGCCTTGGCGTCAAGCCGCCGACACCGGAATGGGGCATCATGGTCGCGGAGGGCGCCCGCTTCATCTCGACGGGGCGGTGGTGGCTGGTGGCCTTTCCGGGCCTCGCGTTGATGATGGCCGTGCTGTGCTTCAACCTCCTCGGTGACGGGATGCGGGACATTCTCGATCCGCGCATGCGCACATGAGCGAGGACTTGCTCAGGATCGACGATCTCCACGTTTCGTTCTCGACGCGGCGCGGAATGGTCGAGGCCGTGCGCGGCGTGACGCTCAAGGTCGAGGCCGGCGAGATGCTTGGCCTCGTCGGCGAAAGCGGATCGGGCAAGTCGGTCACCGGTTTTGCCACGACGCGACTGCTCGATGCAGCCGGGCGCGTCACCGGCGGAAAAATCCTGTTTCGCGGCCAAGACGTCACAAAACTCAGGCGTGACGATCTCCGTCAGCTCCAGGGCGCCGCGATGTCGATGATCTTTCAGAACCCGCGCGCGGCGCTCAACCCGATCCGCGCGATCGGCCTGCAGATCGCGGACGCGATCCTCACGCACAAGCGGATATCGAAGGACGCCGCCCGCGCCGAGGCGCTGGAGCTGTTGCGCGCCGTCCAGATCCGCGACCCCGAGACGCGGATGAACGCCTATCCGCACGAGCTCTCCGGCGGCATGTGCCAGCGCGTGATGATCGCGATCGCGATCTCCTGCAATCCCGCGCTCTTGATCGCCGATGAGCCGACGACCGGGCTCGACGTCACCACGCAGAAGGTGGTGATGGACCTTTTGGCGGAGATTGCCGCCGCGCGCGGCATGGCGACGGTCCTGATCACGCACGATCTCGGGTTAGCGGCGCGATATTGTCGCCGTATCGCGGTGATGGAGCGCGGCCGTATCGTCGAAGAGGCTAGCCCCAGGACGCTGTTCGGCGCACCGCAGCACGCCTATACCCGGCGTCTGGTGGCGGCGTCGCCGACCGCGACCTCCGGGATCGCGGACCTCGTAACGGAAGAGGAGCGGGAAGGCTACGCGGCTGTCGTCAGCAGGCCCAGGCAGGAGCCCGTTCACGGGACTCCGCCGCTGCTGGAGGTGCGCAAGCTCGCAAAACGCTTCGACGAGGGCGCTGCGGCGGTGGCGGACTTCTCCATGACGATGGCCGGCGGCGAGAGCGTCGGCCTCGTCGGCGAATCCGGCTCCGGCAAGAGCACGACGTCGCGCATGATCTGCCGCCTGATCGATCCGAGCGAGGGCGAGATCGTGTTCGACGGGCAGTCGATCGGCCACGTGGCGTCGCGCGACTTTCATCGCTCGCGCTTCCGCAAAGACATCCAGATGGTGTTCCAGGACCCGAACGAGAGCCTCAATCCGCGCTTCACCGCCTTCGATTGCATCGCCCATCCGCTGATGCGGCTCGATCGTATGCGTGGGGGCGATGCGCTGCGCAAGCGGGTGGAGGATTGCGCCGAGCGTGTGGGGCTGCAGCTGGATCTGTTGCCGCGCTTTCCGCATCAGCTCTCCGGCGGCCAGAAGGCGCGCGTCGGCATCGCGCGCGCCATCGCCTGCCGGCCGCGGCTCCTGGTGCTGGACGAGCCGACCGCCGCGCTCGACGTATCCGTTCAGGCGGTGGTACTGCAACTGCTCGATCGTCTCAGGCGCGAGAACGACATCGCGCTGCTGTTCGTCAGCCACGATCTCAACGTGGTGCGCATGCTTTGCGATCGCACTATCGTGCTGCGCAATGGCGGCATCGTGGAGCAGGGCGAGAGCCGGGCGCTGTTCGACAATCCCAAGACCGACTACACGCGCAAGCTCGTCGAGGCGATTCCGCATATCGAGACCGGGCCAGTGCTGGCGGCTGCGCTTTGAGGTCTCGCCCGGCCCAAATGGTGCGGATATCCCGCTGGCGAAGGTCCGGTTAGTGGCATACCATTTGCACGCCAATGAGCTCTGGTTTCACCTGTTCTTGGCCAACGATGGCCGGCATCACGGCACTATTGGGAGGATTTCATGGATCGCAGGACCGTATTGAAGGGACTTGCCGGCGCGGGCGGTCTGGCATTGAGCGGCCTCTCGGCCCCGGCGATCGCACAAGGCGCCTCCGCGCGCACCCTGCGCTTCGTGCCGCAAGCAAACCTCGCCAATTTCGACCCGATCTGGGGCACGCAATATGTCGTGCGCAATGCCGCCGCGCTGGTCTGGGATACGCTCTACGGCGTCGATTCCGCGCTCCAGCCGCAGCGGCAGATGGTCGAGTCCGAGGAAGTGACCGACGACGGCACCACCTGGACGTTCAAATTGCGGCCGGGCCTCAAATTCCACGACGGCGAGCCGGTGCGGAGCAGGGACGTCGTTGCGAGTCTCACCCGCTGGGCGGCGCGCGATCCGATGGGGCTGATGCTCAAGGCACTGCAGCAGGAACTCACTGCTGTCGACGATCGCACTTTCAAATGGGTGCTGAAGCAGCCGTTCCCGAAGATGCTCTATGCGCTTGGCAAGAACAACTCGCCCTGCGCCTTCATCATGCCGGAGCGCATCGCGCAGACCGACCCGTTCAAGCAGATCGGCGATTATGTCGGCTCGGGGCCGATGAAGTTTGCCAAGGGCGAGTGGGTCCCCGGCGCGAAAGCCGTGTTCGAGAAGTTTGCCGACTATGTACCGCGGCAGGAGAAGGCGTCGTGGCTCGCCGGCGGCAAGCAGATGCTGCTCGACCGCGTCGAATGGATCGTGATGCCGGATCCGGCGACCGCCGCGGCCGCGTTGCAAAACGGCGAGATCGACTGGTGGGAGAACCCGATCGCGGACCTCGTCCCGGTCCTCAAGAACAACAAGAACATCAGCGTCGACATCGGCGATCCGCTCGGCAATGTCGGCTCGTTCCGCATGAACTTCCTGTATCCGCCCTTCAACGACGTGCGGGCGCGGCGCGCAGTGCTGATGGCGATGAGCCAAGAAGACTATATGCGCGCGCTCGTCGGTGACGACAATTCGCTGTGGAAGTCGCTGCCCGGCTTCTTCACACCGGATACGCCGCTCTACACCGAGGCGGGCGGCGAGGTCCTCAAGGGCAAGCGCGATCTTGACGCTGCCAAGAAGCTGCTCGCCGAGAGCGGTTATTCCGGCCAGCCGGTGACCTGCCTGGTGGCGCAGGACCAGCCGATCACCAAGGCGTTCGGCGATGTGACCGCCGATCTCTTGAAGAAGCTCGGCATGAATGTCGACTTCGTCGCGACCGATTGGGGCACGGTCGGCTCGCGTCGCGCGCAAAAGACGCCGCCCGGACAGGGCGGCTGGAACATGTTCCACACCTGGCATGCGGGTTCGGACTGCATCAATCCGGCGCCCTATACCGCCATTCGCGCCAACGGCGACAAGGCCTGGTTCGGCTGGCCGAACAGCCCCGGCACGGAAAAGGAGGTCACGTCCTGGTTCGAGGCCAAGGGCCTCGACGAGGAGAAGGCCGCGGTCGCTCGTCTCAACAAGGTCGCGCTCGAGGACGTCGTCTACGCGCCGACCGGCTTCTTCCTCAGCTACACGGCCTGGCGCAAGAACGTCTCCGGCATCACAAAGGGGCCGCTGCCGTTCTTCTGGGGCGTGTCGAAATCCGCATGACCTTGCGCTGAAGCCAGATGCTATCCTACATCCTCCGGCGTATCGCCTCGACCTTGCCAGTGATGGCCATCGTCGCGCTGTTCGTGTTCAGCCTGCTCTACATCGCGCCGGGAGATCCCGCCGTGGTGATCGCGGGCGATCAGGCAAGTCCGGAGGATGTGGAGCGCATCCGGCAGAGCCTCGGCCTCGACCGACCCTTCCTGATCCAGTTCGGCAGCTGGGTCTGGCGCATTCTGCACGGCGATCTCGGCACCTCGATCTTCACCAATTTGCCGGTCTCGACCATGATCGGGCAGCGTCTCGGGCCGACGCTGTCGCTGATGATGGTCACGCTCCTGCTCACGATCGTGGTCGCGGTGCCGCTCGGCGTGCTGGCGGCCTGGAAGGCGGGAAGCCTGATCGACCGGGCCATCATGGCCTTTGCCGTGTTCGGCTTCTCCCTGCCGGTCTTCGTCGTCGGCTATGTCCTCGCCTACGTCTTCGCGCTGGAGCTCGAATGGCTTCCGGTGCAAGGCTATACGCCGCTCGCCCAGGGCGTCTGGCCCTGGCTGCAAAACCTGATCCTGCCGGCGATCGCGCTCGGCTGTGTCTACATCGCGCTGATCGCCCGTATCACGCGCGCCACCATGCTCGAAGTATTGCAGCAGGATTATATCCGCACCGCGCGCGCCAAGGGCCTCGGACAGGGCGGCATCCTGTTCGTCCACGCGCTGAAGAACGCGGCGGTGCCGATCGTCACGGTGATCGGCATCGGCATCGCGCTGCTGATCGGCGGCGCGGTCGTCACGGAAAGCGTTTTCGCGATTCCCGGCCTCGGCCGGCTCACGATCGACGCGATCCTGCGCCGCGATTATCCCGTAATCCAGGGCATCGTGCTGCTGTTCAGCTTCGTCTACGTCCTCGTCAATCTGATGATCGACGTCATTTATACGCTCGTTGACCCGAGGATCCGCTATTGACCGATACGACCGTCAATCCGCAAGCGCTGCCGGCGGGCTTCGTCCTCGCGCCGCAACTGCCTGAGATCCTCCGGCCGGTTACGATCCGGCGCGGCTTCGTCGGGCTGCTGCGCGGCCATCCCACCGTTGCCATTGGCGGCACGTTGCTGCTGTTGCTCGTCCTGATCGCGATCTTTGCGCCTTATCTTGGAACGGTGGATCCGACCGCACTTGCGCCGGCCAAGCGGACCCGCGCACCGTCGGCGCTTTACTGGTTTGGCACCGACGTTCTCGGCCGTGACATCTATTCACGCGTGCTGTTCGGCGCGCGCGTCTCGCTCACGGTCGGCTTGTCCGTTGCGATCTTCGCCTCCGCGGCCGGTCTCGCCATCGGCATTGTCTCCGGCTTCATCCGCTGGGCCGACGGCATCTTGATGCGCTTCATGGACGGCCTGATGTCGATCCCGCCGATCCTGCTGGCGATCGCGCTGATGGCGCTGACACGCGGCAGCGTCGGCAACGTCATTCTCGCGATCACCGTCGCCGAAATCCCGCGCGTCTCCCGCCTCGTGCGCAGCGTCGTGCTCTCGCTGCGCGAGCAGCCCTACGTGGATGCGGCAGTGGCCTGCGGCACGCGCACACCGATGATCATCCTGCGCCATATCCTGCCCAACACGCTGGCGCCGATGCTGATCCAGGCGACTTACATTTGTGCCAGCGCGATGATCACCGAGGCGATCCTGTCCTTCATCGGCGCTGGTACGCCGCCGACCATTCCGTCCTGGGGCAACATCATGGCCGAGGGGCGGGCGCTGTGGCAGGTCAAACCCTACATCGTGTTCTTTCCGGCGGCCTTCCTGTCCGTCACCGTGCTTGCCGTGAACCTGCTCGGCGACGGCCTTCGCGATGCGCTCGATCCGCGCATGGCCAAGAGCCTCTGATGTCAAGGGGCTGATCACGATGGCGCTGCTCGAAGTTGAGAACCTCCAGACCCACTTCCGGACGCCCAGCGGCATCAACCGCGCGGTTGAAGGCGTGTCGTTCCATGTCAACGAGGGCGAGACGCTCGCGATCGTCGGTGAGTCCGGCTGCGGCAAGTCGGTGACCTCGATGTCGCTGATGCGGCTGATCCCGGAACCGCCGGGAAGGATCGCCGGCAGCATCCGCTTCGCGGGCAAGGACCTGCTGCAAATGTCCGACCGCGAGATGCGCGCGATCCGCGGCAACGACATCTCGATGATTTTTCAGGAGCCGATGACCAGCCTCAACCCGGTCCTGACCGTCGGGCGTCAAATCCGCGAGACGCTGATGATCCACCAGGGCCTGGACAAGCAGGCCGCAGAGGCGCACGCCATCGAGATGTTGATTCTGGTCGGCATTCCCGAGCCGAAGCGTCGCGTGCGCGAATATCCGCATCAGCTCTCCGGCGGCATGCGCCAGCGTGTCATGATCGCCATTGCACTCGCCTGCAATCCAAAGCTTCTCATTGCCGACGAGCCGACCACCGCGCTCGACGTGACGATCCAGGCGCAGATCCTGAAATTGATGCTGGACCTCAAGCACCGGGTTGGCGCAGCGATCATCCTGATCACCCACGATCTCGGCGTCGTCGCCGAGATCGCCGAGCGCGTCATGGTCATGTATGCCGGCCGCAAGGTCGAGGAGGCGCCGGTGGCGGAACTGTTCCGATCGCCGCGTCATCCCTATACGCAGGGCCTGCTCGGCGCAGTGCCGCGGCTCGGCTCGTCGCTGACCGGCACCGCGAGACGGCTGGCTGAAATTCCGGGGCAGGTGCCTGATCTGCGCAAGCCCATCGTCGGCTGCGTCTTCGCCGGACGTTGCGCGCTCGCGACCGATCTCTGCCGGCAGTACGCGCCGGGGCTCGAAGAGAAGGGGCCACGTCACGTCGCGGCCTGCCACTATGCGGCCAAGGGAGCGGTCGCGGCATGAGTCCCCCGCTGCTCCAGGTCAACGACCTCAAGAAGCACTTCCCGGTCAAAAAGGGCCTGTTCAGCCGCAAGTCCGAATGGGTCTATGCGGTGGACGGCGTGTCGTTCGAGATCGCGCGCGGCGAGACGCTCTCTCTGGTCGGCGAGTCCGGTTGCGGCAAATCGACGGTCGGCCGTGCGATCCTGCGACTGTTCGACATCACGTCGGGGCAGGTCATCCTCGACGGCCAGCGCATCGACGACGCCCATCCGAGCACGATGCGCCAGATGCGCCGCCGTGTGCAGGTGGTGTTCCAGGACCCGTTCTCGAGCCTCAATCCGCGCATGCGCGTGCGCGACATCCTGGCCGAGCCGATCCGCAATTTCGGCCTCGCCAAATCCGCAATCGACCTCGAGACCCGCGTGACCGCGCTGATGGACACCGTGCGCCTGCCGCGCGAGGCGTTGAACCGCAGGCCGCATGAATTTTCCGGCGGCCAGCGCCAACGCATCGGCATCGCGCGGGCGCTCGCCGCCGAGCCCGAGCTGATCGTCTGCGACGAGGCGGTCTCGGCGCTCGACGTCTCGGTCAAGGCCCAGATCGTCAATCTGCTGCAGGATCTCCAGCGCGAGTTCGGCCTGGCGCTGCTGTTCATCAGCCACGACCTCGCGATCGTCGAGCACATGACCCATCGCGTCGCGGTCATGTATCTCGGCAAGATCGTCGAGGTGGCGCCGCGCTACGAGATCTTCGCCGCGCCAAAGCATCCTTACACCAAGGCGCTGCTCTCGGCGGTCCCGCTGCCGGAGCCGGGGGCCCAGCGCAATCCGATCATCCTCAAGGGCGACGTGCCGAGTCCGATCAACCCGCCGAGCGGGTGCCGCTTCCACACCCGTTGCCCGCTCGTGTTCGATCGCTGCCGGACCGAGGAGCCGACATTGCGCGCGGCTGGCCCCGAGCAGTGGGTGGCCTGTCATCTCGAAGAAGGTGCCGCGGTGGCGAGCGGCTAGCCGTTGGGGCCGCGGCGAAGCTCTGGATCGAGGCGTAGGGGCGACAATCGGGCAAGGATGGCACTCCGCTCCTGTTCTGCCCGACGAGTCAAAGACGTTTGCGACGAAAATTCATGTGTAAAAACAACCCCGTTCTTACTGTGCATGGGGTTGTTTTCGCGTTTTTGTTGAGCCGCCTTTCAGCCTTGGCGGCGCAGGAAGCCCGTGATCGTGACCTTGTCCCAGATGTCGGCCGCTGCAAACGGATCGGCTCGGTTGAAAGCCTCGACCTCGCTGCGGCCAGGCGCCTCGATCAGGAACAGGCTGCCGATCATGGTCGCGCCGTCGTCGGAGACCAGCGGTCCCGACATCACGATCTCGACGCTGAAGCGCGAGGTGTCGCTCAGGAAAGCCTTGTGGGCGTCGTAATTGGCGAGCCGGGTCGGCAACGCCCCGGCGCGGTCGACGGCGTGAATGGCGAACAGCATGATGGTCTCCGTTTATGTCTCGTTTTCTTGGGACGGCCGCGGCTGCGGCCGTCCGGGCTTGTCGCGATGGGTGCGCCTGGTTACTTGCCGCCGAGCTTGCTGGCTTCCTCGAAAGTCGGGCAGCTCCGTTGCTCCAGCGGCACGTCGAACGGCTGGTAATTGTCCTTGGTGATCACGGTCGGCTTCAGCACGATCTCGGCAATGACGGGCTGGTTGCGCAGGGAGCGGATCGCCATCATGGTGCCAAGGCATCCCTGAAAAAATCCGTTGTAGTCGCCGCTCGCGAGCAGCTTGCCGGACTTGATCGCGTCGATCGCTTCCTTGGTGCCGTTGATGCCGATCACCTGCGCCTTGCGGTTGGCGCCGTCGAGCGCCTCGATCGCACCGACGGCCATGGCGTCGTTGGCGGCGAGCACGCCGTCGATCTGCGCGTTCGACTGCATCAGATTCTCCATCACCTGGAGCGCCTGGAGCCGCTGGTAGTTGCCGGGCTGCGAGGCCAACAGTTTGGCACCGGCGTTTTCCTTCAGTGCGTCGTTGAAGCCGCGGACGCGGTCGACATTGGTCAGCGAGCCCTTGACGCCCTCGATGATGACGATGTTGCCCTTGCCGCCCAGCGTCTTGAGCAGGAAGCGCGCGGTCTCGAGCCCGAGGCTGTAATCGTCGGCGCCGACGAAGGACAGGAACTTGCCCCCGGCCGAGCGGTCGGTGATGTTGACGACGGGGATCTTGGCTTCGTTGATCTTCTCGACACCCGGTACCATCGCCTTGTAGTCGACCGGCGTGAAGACGATGGCGCTCGGCTTCTTCACCACGACGTCCTCGATCTGGCTGAGCTGCTCGGGAATGCTGTCGGGCTTGGTCGGAATGTACTGCAGCGTCTTCGCGTTTAGCGTCTTGGCCATGTTGTCGGCGCCGACCCGCACCGTCTGAAAGAACGGGTTGGTCTGGTTCTTGGTGAAGACGGCGATGGTCTCGCCGTCGGCGCGCGCTTGCGTGGTGAGCGCGGCCGCCATCAGCAGCGGCAGCGCCAAATAACCCAGTTTCTGTTTCATGTTGCCTCCATCCCTCGTTTTGCTTGTTGGTCGTTCAAGAACTCATTGCGCGCGGCGCCGGGTCTTCATGTCGAGCCAGACCGCGAGAATGACGATGATGCCGGTGACCAGCGGCTGCCAGTTGGCGCTGACCGACAAGAGGTTCATGCCGTTCAGCACCAGCGTCAGGATCAATGCGCCGATGAAGGTGCCAAACACAGTGCCGACGCCGCCGAACAGCGAGGTGCCGCCGATCAGCACGGCGGCGATGGCGGGCAGCGTCAGGCTCTCGCCGATGTCGGCCTCTGCCGAATTGAGCCGCGACAGGAAGATGATCGAGGCGAGCCCCGCCATGGTGCCGGAGACGGCATAGACCAGCAGCAGGCGGCGCGCGACCGGAATGCCGGAGAGCCGTGCCGCGACCGGATTGGCGCCGATCGCATAGATCTCCTGGCCCCAGATCGTTCGCTGCGCAAACAGTGTTCCGATCCCGAGGAACACCAGCAGCAGGTAGACCGGGATCGGCAGGCCGAACAGATAGCCGCTGCCGATCTGGCGGAAGCCTGCCGGAAAGCCGTGAAGGGTTTCGCCCGCCATGTACCAGTAGGTGAGGCCGTTCAGCACCCAGAGCATGCCGTAGGTGGCGATGAAGGAGGGGATACGAAGCGCGGTGACCATGACGCCGTTGAGCAGGCCGACGATGCCGCCGCAGGCAAGCCCGGTGAGGATGCCAAGCGCCGGCGAGCCGGTCTTGTGGATCACGGTCCCGGCGATGCAGGCGGACAGCGCGACATTGGCGCCGACGGAGAGATCGAGGCCCGCGGTCAGCACCACCAGGGTCAGGCCGGAGGCGATGAAGAAGGTCAGGCTCGCCTGCCTGAGCACATTGAGGATGTTGCCGAGGCTCAGGAAGGAATCGCTGAGCACGGCAAGCACCGCACAGATCAGCAGCGCCGCAAGCAGGCGATAGAATAATTGGATCGCATCCTGCGACAGGAACGAGCGCGGCGGCGCGATGGCCTCTTTGCTGAGGTCGGTCATGCGCGGCTCCTGAGCCCGTCGAGGAACAGCGCGACGATGACGAGGACGCCGACGCTTGCGACCTGCACCGAGGACGGCAGCGAGATCAGGTTCAGCCCATTGCGCAGCACGCCGACGGAGAGCACGCCGAGCACAGTGCCGAGCAGCCAGCCATTGCCGCGCTCGAACGACGTGCCGCCGACGGCGACGGCCGCGATGGCGTCGAATTCGAGACCGAGGCCGGCTGTTGGATGCCCGGAATTCATCCGCGCCGTCATCAGCAGGCCGGCAATGCCGGCCATCGCGCCACCGATCGCATAGACCATGATCAGCAGACGGTTGGGTGACAGGCCGGCATAGCGCAGCGCCTCCCGGTTGCCGCCGAGCGCGAAGATGTAGGTGCCGAAACGGGTGTGATAGAGCAGGCCGTGAAACGTTGCATAGGTCACCAGCGCCATCACGATCGGCACGGGAACGCCCAGCAGCGTCGCCGAATAGATGTCGCGTACGCTGTGGGGGATGCCGACCACGCTCTGGCCGTCGCTGACGATCAGTGACAGGCCTTGCGCCATGCCAAGCGTGCCCAAGGTCGCGACGAAAGGTGGGATGCCCACGATGGCGACCAGCCAGCCGTTGGCGAAGCCGAAGGCTGTGCCGACGAGAAGCCCGGCACCGAGGCCGAGCGACATCGAGTGGGTGGCGAGCGAGACGATGGCGACGCAGAGCGAGGTCAGGGTCAGCACCGCGCCCATCGACAGGTCCAGCCCCTCGGTCATGATGATCAAGGTCATCGGCAGCGCGAGCATGGTCAGGATCGTCGACTGCACCAGCACGTTGGAGAGGTTGGCGACCGACAGAAAACCGGGCGCGATCGTGCTGAACAGCGCGATCAGCAGCACCAGCACGATGGCAACGCCGGGAATGCGTTGCAATGGATTGGGTTGAGAGACGACTGCGGCCTCACGCATGATGCATCCCCAGTCGCACGATGTTCTCCTCCGTCAGCTCGTTGCGCGCGAGGTGCCCGGCGACACGCCCCTCGCGCATCACATAGGCGCGGTCGCAGACATGGCAGATCTCGACCTGTTCGGACGAGATCATCAGCGCGGCCGCGCCTTCAGCGACAAGTCGGTCGATCAGGGCGAAGATTTCGGCCTTGGCGCCGATGTCGATGCCCCGGGTCGGCTCGTCGAAGATGAAGAGCTTCGAGCCGGCAGCGAGCCACTTCCCGATCACGACCTTCTGCTGATTGCCGCCGGAGAGCAGACCGACGGTCTGGCGCGCGCTGGGCGTCGCAATGCGCAACTGCCGGATCAGGCCGTCGGCAGTGCGCTGCGCGCTGCGTTGATCGAACAGACCGCTCGGAAACAGCTTTCGCAACGCCGACACCACCAGATTGTCCCCCACCGACCGCAACAGTGCGAGGCCCTCGCTCTTGCGGCTCTCCGGGATCAGCGCAATGCCGCAGCGGGCGGCAAGATCAGGCTCGCCGGAGATAGTCTTGCCGTCGAAGACGATCTCGCCTGATGTCACGGGATCGGCCCCGAAGATCGCGCGCGCGACCTCGCTACGACCGGAGCCGACCAGGCCACACAGGCCGACGATCTCGCCCCGCCGCACCTCGATGTTGATGTCCGAGATTCCGGTGGAGGCGCTCAGGCCCTTGACCTCGAGCAGCACTTCGCCGGGTTCGTCGGCAAAATTGCGCGGGTAGGTCATGTCGACATTGCGGCCGACCATCATGCGGACGAGCTGGTCCGGCGTGACGTCGGCCGGGCGAACGCCGTCGATGCGACGACCGTCGCGCAGCACGGTGATGCGGTCGCCGAGCGCGAATACCTCGGCCATGCGGTGCGAGATGTAGACGATGGAAACGCCGTCGGCCTTGAGCCGCGCGATCAGCGCGAACAGCAGCTCGGTTTCGCGATCGGACAGCGCCGCGGTCGGCTCGTCCATCACCAGGATGCGGGCGTTCTGGCTGATCGCTTTGGCGATCTCGACCATCTGCTGCTGCGCCACCCCTAACTTGTCGACGATGGTTGACGGGTCGATGTCAAAGCCGATCGTGCCAAGCACGCGCGCGGCGTCGGCCAAAATCTTGCGGCGGTCGATGGTGCCGGGGATGCGGCCCTTCGGCTCGCGGCCGAGAAAAATGTTCTGGGCGATATCGAGATGGGGGACCAGCGAGAATTCCTGGAAGATCACGGCGATGCCGAGCTTCTGCGCGTCTGCGGCCGAGTTGATCGCGACCGGCTCGCCCTTGAAGTAGAACTCGCCGGCATCGGCGCGATAGGCCCCGCACAGCACCTTCATCAGGCTCGACTTGCCGGCGCCGTTCTCGCCCAGCAGCATATGGACTTCGCCGGGGAAGACGGCAAAGGACACGTCATCCAGCGCCTTGACGCCAGGAAACTCCTTGCTGATGCCGCGCAGCTCGAGGAGCGGGACAGGCGAGGAGGGCTCGACGGCCAATGCGGCGGTGCTCATGCCTGCGCTCCGCTTGCAAAGATCTTTCCGGGATTCATCAGGCCCTTGGGGTCGAGCGCGGTCTTGATCGATCGCATCACATCGACGGCCTCGCCGAGTTCATCAGCGAGATAATCGATCTTGCCGAGCCCGATGCCGTGCTCGCCGGTGCAGGTGCCGTCCATGGCAATCGCGCGGGCGACCATGCGAGCCTGGAGCGCCTTGGCGCCTTCGACTTCCTCCGGCCTTGCCGGGTCAATCAGGATCAGCATGTGGAAATTGCCGTCGCCGACGTGGCCGACGATCGGCGCCGTAAAACCATGCTCGTCCGCGTCGCGCCGGGTCTCCGTGAGGCATTCCGCCAGTCGCGAGATCGGCACGCAGACATCGGTGATCACGGCACGCGCGCCGGGGCGGAGGCCCAGGCCGGCATAGAGCGTGTTGTCGCGGGCGTGCCAGAGACGGCTGCGATCCTCCGGTGCCTTCGCCCAGGCAAAGCCATGACCGCCATGGTCGGCGGCAATGGCCTGTGCGGCCTCGGCCTGCTCGGCGACGGAAGTCTCAGAACCATGGAATTCGAAGAACAGGGTCGGGGCTTCGCGATAGCCGAGCTTCGCATAGGCGTTGATGCCGCGCATCATGACGTCGTCGAGCAGCTCGATGCGCGCCACGGGGATCGCGGACTGGATCACGGAGATCGCGGTGTCCACGGCGTCCTGCAGGGTGTCGAAGCTGCAGACCGCGGCCGAGATCGCCTGCGGCACGGGATGCACCTTGAGCGTGATCTCGGTGATGACACCGAGCGTGCCCTCGGCGCCGACGAACATGCGCGTCAGGTCGTAGCCGGCGGCTGACTTGCGCGCGCGCCGGGCGGTCCGGATCACGCGGCCGTCCGCCAGCACCACCTCCATCGCGATGACATTGTCCTTCATGGTGCCGTAGCGCACCGCCATGGTGCCGGAGGCGCGCGTGGACGTCATGCCGCCGATCGAGGCGTCAGCACCGGGATCGATCGGAAAGAAAAGTCCGGTGCCGCGCAGCGCCGCATTGAGCTGCTTTCGCGTGATGCCGGGCTGGACCACGACGTCCATGTCGCTCTCGTGCACCGTCAGCACCTTGTTCATGCGTGCGAAGTCGAAGCAGACTCCGCCCGCGACCGCGGCCGCATTGCCTTCGAGCGAGGTCCCGGCGCCGAACGGAACGATGGGCATGTTCGCGCCCGCGCATAGCTTGACGATCTCCGCGACCTCCTGCGTGGTTTCAGGGAATACGACGATGTCTGGCGGCAGGCTGCGATAATGTGACTCGCTCTGCCCATGCTGATCGAGCACGCCACGCGCGACGCTCGCGCGCGGGCCGATCAAGCCTGTGAGGCGATCGGCCAATATGCCCGTGCTGACCCGTGGTCCCATCCTTGCTCCCTGTCTTGCCCTGCCGGACTCTTGTTGGTCCGCCGTCGTTCAGCTTAGGCGGCTCTTGCGCTGCTTGCGACCTGCTTCAGGCCGAAATCATAGTTGAGATGAAAATACTCGCTGTCCACCATGCGACCATCGGGCGCACGACCTGGCGGGCACCGCACAAATTCGCGGATCAGGCTGTCCTTGACGCCGAACACCACGTCGCTATCGAGATACTGGTCGCCGGCCACGAACACATGGGTCACGAGTTGCTCGAAGCCGGGCGCCGAGATCATGAAATGCACATGCGCCGGGCGCCAGGGATGGCGGCCCTGGACCTCCAGCATGTCGCCGACCGTGCCGTCATGCGGGATCGGATAGGCGGCCGGCTTGATCGACCAGAAATTGAAGCGGCCATTCTGGTCGGTGTGGAAGCGCGCCCGCATCGCAAGATCGCCGATCTTGTCGAGCTGCTGCACGTCGTAATAGCCGTCATCGTCGGAATGCCAGACGTCGACGACCGCGTCCGCGAGCGGCCGTCCGTCGACAGTCGACACCGAGCCGGTGACGAGCATCGGATCGCCCTCCATCGGGCCGGAGATGTCAGCGCCGTTGTCTTTCTCGGGCGAGGCCTGCACGAAGAACGGACCGAGCACCGTGGTTTCGGTCGCGCCTTCCGGCACCGGATGGTTGATGGCGTCGACCAGCATGGAGACGCCGAGCGCGTCCGACAGCAGGATGAACTCCTGGCGCTTGTCGTCGCACATCTGGCCGGTGCGGGTCAGGAAGTCGATGCCGTATTCCCATTCCTTCTGGGTCGGCCGCACCTCGCGGACAAAGGCATGAAGGTGGCGCACCAGCGCTTCGCTGACCTGCCTGATGCGCGGATCGGTTGCGCCCGCGATCCGCTCCAGCACGGCGTCGGTGATGGTGTTCTCGTTGAAATTGCGCATAGATGCCTCCGTAACTCAGAGTTTGGGCTCGCCGAGGCCGGACAGCCGCTCGATGTGTTTGACAGTCGCGATGAAGTCAGCGTCGCCGTCGCCTTGCGCGACCAGCGAGCCATAGGTCTCCCGCACTTGGGCGGCGAGCTGAAGCGGCACGCCGACCGCGTGGCCGGCGCCGAGGATCAGATCGAGATCCTTGGCCATCTGCCTGCAGGAAAAGGTCGAGTCGAAATCGCGGTTACGCAGCGGCGCGGTCTTGTACTTCACCATCGGTGAGGCCACCGCGCTGTCGTCGAGAACTTTCAGAATGTCCTGCCAGCCGATGCCGCCCTTGCGCGCCAGCGCCAGGCTTTCCGCCATCATGGCGGCCGAGACAGCGATCATCAAATTGACCGCAAGCTTCGCATATCGCGCTTCCTCGCCGGGCCCGAGATAGGTCTGGGCGCGGGTGAAGGCGGCGAGCAGCGGCTTTGCGTTTTCGTAGGCGTCCTTCGGGCCCGAGACGAAGCAGCTCAGCGCGCCGGTGTGAACGATGCTGGCATTGCCCGAGACCGGCGCCCGCAGGTAGAAGACACCGCGCGCCTGTGCAGCTGCGTCGACCTCTGCGGACGCCTCGACGCTCACGGTGCTGGTCTCGATCAGGACAGTTCCGGCAGCCATCGCGGCGATGAGGCCGGTGGAGCCGAGCAACGCGCCGCGCAAGGCAGCGTCATCGGGTAAGGACGTGATGATCGCGACCTTGCCGCCCACGGCCTCCGCCGGCGAAGCGGCAATCGAAATGCCTTGCGCGCGCGCCTCGTCGAGCCGTGTCGTGCTCCGGTCGAACGCGGTCACGACATAACCGGCCTTGGCGACGAGCACCGACATCGGCAGGCCCATCTTGCCGATCCCGATGAAAGCGACGTTCTTTGGCGTGTCAGTCATTGTTGTTGTCCTTGACGCCCTCAGGCGGCGTGTCCCTGTCGTTCGATGTCGTGCACCAGCCGCCGGCCGGATTGCGCGAGCAATTGCTTTTTCGCCTCCAGACCGTCGGCCAGCAACCGTCCATTCCGCTTCTTCCACACGCCGCCGATCATCACGGCCTCGATATTGGCGAGGCTCGTTTGCATCACCACGGTGGCAACGGGATCGTGCACTGGGACGAGGTTGAGATCGGAGCAATCGATGATGACGAGGTCGGCGAGCTTGCCCGGTGTCAGCGAGCCGATCTGGTGCTCGCGACCGAGCATGCGGGCGCCTTCCGTCGTAATCCAGCGTAGCGCCTCGCGGACGGGGATCGTGGTCGTCGCTGGAATGGTGCTGGTGACCTTGCGCGACTCGGCGTTGTCGAGCGCCCGCTGCATCGAGAGCGCAACGCGCGCGGCGGAGAAGAGGTCGCCGGCCAGCACGGATTCCAGATCGATGCCGATGGTCGGCCGCACGCCGCGCTTGAGCAGCCGTCCGGTGATCGGGAAGCCGTGGCCCTGGACCATCTCGTTCTCCGGCGTCACCGAGAAGGAGACGCCGAGGTCGACCATCCGGTCCAGGAGCTCGTCAGGCAGGTCGTTGCCATGGACGATGTTGATTCCGGCGCCGACGAGGCCGGCCCCGATCAGCTTCTCCCAGCCACCAGGCGTCTTGGCGGGACCACCGCCCTGATGCATGGATGCGATCAGCTTGAACTCGCGCGCCATGCGGAAATCGTGCATGGCGACGTCGAGCGTCGAATAATGCGGGCCGAGGATCGCGAGCCCAAGTGTGACGAGGCCGTCGCGGTCGGCGAGGGGCCCCGCCAGCAGTCGCTCGACCTCACGGCGTGGATGCGGGATTTCCGAGAAATGCGGCTCGCCCGGTTTCGGTTCAGGTTTGGGCGAGCCGTGGAAGAAGGCCGCGCGGATACCGCTCTCGATCAGGCCGCGCACGGCGGCGTCGGTATGATCGGGCGTCGGATTGTTGTGGCACCAGTCGACCAGCGTGGTGGTACCTTGGTTGATCTGGTTCAGCGCGCCCACCAAGGTCGCGATATGGATGTCCTCGGGCCCGAACACCGTTGCGAGCCCGGCATGCATGCGGCGGAAATATTCCAGCAGCGTCCAGTTGGCGGCATAGCCGCGTAGACCCGTCTGCCAGGTGTGCATATGCGCGTTGATGAGACCGGGGATGACGATGCGGCCTTTGCCGTCGATGATCTCGGCTTCAGTCGCGCCGCTGCCGAGATCAATCGATGGACGCAAATCAACGATGCGGTTCCCCTCGATCAGCACATCGCCGCCAGGTAAATCGCCGATCGTGTCATCCATGCTGATGATGACCGCGGATTTGATCAGCGTGCGCTGCATCGAATCAAACTGCCGCTTTGATGGCGCCGGGCGGCTCGCCGGCCCAGGCGCGCGCGATCAGGTCGCGGATGGCGTTGCGTTCGAGCGGGCGCGGGTTCCAGTAGGCGTTGGTGACAGCGAGATCCGCGGCCTTGTCGATGCCGCTTTCGGGCATGCCGATGTCGCGCAATGCAACCTTCGCACCCAGCCGCTTCGCGAGCTCGAAGAGTCCTTGCGATGCATCGGGGACGCCGATTGCGCGTGAGATCCGCGCCATCGCATCGGGCACGGCCGGCGCGTTGTAGGCCAGCGCATGCGGCAGCACGATGGTGTGGGTCTCGGCGTGCGGCAGGTCGAAGGTGCCGCCGAGCGTGTGGCAGAGCTTGTGATGCAGCGCCATGCCGACGGTGCCGAGGCAGACGCCGCACAGCCAGGCGCCATAGAGCGCTTCCGTGCGGGCATCGCGATCGTCGCTTTTCGTGGCAATCGCGGGCAGGGCTCGGGCGAGCGCGCGGATGCCTTCCTCCGCCATCAGCGACGTCACCGGATTGGCATCGCGCGCATAGAGCGCCTCCACCGCATGCGCAATCGCGTTGATGCCTGATGTCGCGGCCAGGCTCGCCGGCAGAGTCAAAGTGAGATCGACATCGTAGATCACCGTCTCCGGCAGGATGGCGGCGTCGCGTACCGTGGTCTTCAGGCCGTTCTCGGTCTGGCCGACGATCGGCGTCATCTCCGAGCCGGCATAGGTGGTGGGAATGCAAAGCTGGTTGATTCCGGTGCGCAAGGCCAGCGCCTTGCCGAGCCCGGTCGTGGATCCGCCGCCGAGCGAGACGACGCAGTCGGCCTCGCACGCCTTCATCGCCGCGAGCGCCCGCTCCGTGACCTCGACCGGCGTGTGCATGGTCGCGCCCGGAAAAATGCCGGCGTAGAGCGGACCGAGCGCCGCGCCCAAGCTTTTGCCTTGCGCCTCCTGCTGCGGCGTCGTCAGTACCAGCGCGCGCTTGCCGCCGAGACGCTCGACCTCGGCCTTGGCGCTAGCCAACGTTCCGCTGCCGAACACGACGCGGCAGGGCAGGTTTTCAAAGGTGAACGAACCGATCATGTGCCGGTCTCTTTGATGGGATAATCGACCTGGAAGCGTCCGATCCGCAAGTCGCCCAAGGCCTCGCGCACGCGCAAATGTTCCGGGTGGGTGGCGTAGGCCGCGAGCGCAGCGTGGTCGGTGAATTCGGAGAACAGCACGACGTCGCAGGCGTAGTCGACATCGCTCACGTCGAGACCGACTTCGATATGGGTGAGGCCGTCGATCCGGCCGCGCAGCCCCTCGAACAGGGTCTTGACCTTGACCCGGGCGGCGGAACGCTCCGCTGGCGTCTCCCCGCGCAGCCGCCACATCACGATGTGCCTGATCGGGCCCGACATTTCCCTGTTTCCTCGCCTGCTATCTTGCTTGTGTTTGGCCCATTTTGCCTTGCGGGATACGGAAATAAAGGTCAATAATCGCAAGTCTCTTTTCCTGTTTGCGAAAAAATGGACCGCCTGCTCCAGTTGGAAGTGTTCGCCAAGACGGCCGAGCTCGGCAGCCTGTCCAAAGCTGCCGAAGCGCTGCGCATGTCGAATGCGGCCGCGAGCCGCCATCTCAGCGCGCTCGAGGAGCGCCTTGCGGTCCGGCTGATCGAGCGCAACACTCGTCGGCTGTGGTTGACGGAGGCGGGGCAGGAGTTGTTGGAGCGCTCGAGCCGGGTTTTGAGCGAACTGGCGGAGGCCGAGGACATCGTCAGCGATCGCGCGCTGTCGCCGCAGGGCACGCTGCGGGTCACGAGCTCGCTGTCCTTTGCGGTGATCTATCTGGCGCCGATGCTGCCGGCCTTCCGCGCGCGCTATCCGAAGCTCAACATGCAGATCACCACCGCCAATCGGTATTCCGATTTCATCGAGGCCGGCATCGACGTGGCGATCAGGACGCGCGAGCAGGAGCCGGATTCGAACATCATCGTCCGCCGCATCGGCCAGATGCGGCGTGTGCTCGCGGCTGCGCCCTCATATCTCGCAAGCTGCGGCGAGCCGGAACAGCCCGTCGATCTCGCGCGCCATAACATGCTGGTCTACAATCTCGCCAACGATCCTTATTCGCTGCGCCTGCGCAGAGGCAACGGCGCGCAGACTGTCCGCGTCACGCCGACGCTCGACAGCAATGACGGCCAGGTCATCCGCGGCGCCGCGCTGGCGGGGCTCGGCATCCTCATCCAGCCGCTCTATATCGTGCAAAGCGATATCGCGGCGGGCCGTCTCGTCCAGGTTCTGATGGACTGGGAGCTGCCGCTGCTGACGATGAACATCGCCTACCAGAACCGTGCCGGACTGCCCGCCAAGATCAGGGTCTTTTCCGACTTCCTGGTCAGCCACATCCGCGAGCATTCGCAGCCGGGGATCTGGATCGACGCGGCGAAGTGAGCGACATTTTCGAATTCAGGCGGCTTTGCAGGAGGCACATCCATTGAAAGCCAGGACATCCGGCACCGCATGGCGGCATGCCAACATCGGTCGGCTGCTCAACAACGCAGTGCGGCGCTTCGAAGGTCGTGTGCTCGAACTGATGAGCGAGAAGGGGCATGGCGAAACGCGGATCGCGCATGTCGGCCTCACACGCAATCTCGACGTGGAGGGGACCAGACTGACGGAGCTCGCCCGCCGCGCCTCCATGAGCAAGCAGGCGATGGGCGAGCTGGTCGATCAATGCGCCGATCTCGGCCTGGTCGATCGCATCGCCGATCCCACCGATCGGCGCGCGCGCATCGTCATGTTCACGCCGGCCGGGCGCAAATGGCTCGATGCGTTCCGCGACGCGGTCGACGTCGCCGAGCAGGAAATGCGCGCCGAGCTCGGCAAGGCCACGATGGATGCGATCGTGAAGGGGCTGGAGGTCTATGGCGCGCAATTCGACACGCTCCACGAACCCGAGTAGTCAGGCTACTTGACGATATCGTCAGGCGACCTTACCATGCAGAATAATGCTGGTAGGGAGAAGCGTCTTGGAAACATGTCTGAAGGCCTCGGTGCTCATCGTGGGCGGGGGGCCCTGCGGCCTGATGCTCGCCAACGAGCTCGGCCGCCGCGGCGTGTCCGCGATCCTGGTCGATGAAAAGCCGGGCACCGCCTTCAACCCGCAAGCCAATGCGACGCAGGCCCGCTCGATGGAGCACTATCGGCGGCTGGGTTTTGCCGACGAGATCCGACGCGAAGGACTGCCTGCGGATTATCCGACCGACGTTGCATATTTCACGCGCTACACCGGATACGAGCTGGCCCGATTTCAATTGCCGTCATCGTCACGCGCGGGCGAGCTCGTCAAGGGCATGTCGGGCTCCTGGAGCGCGGCCGAGCTGCCGCATCGGGTCTCGCAAAAATATGTCGAGGCGGTGCTGCGCCGCCATGCCGAACGGCTTCCCGGAATACGGCTCAGCTACGGTCATCGTCTGATCAGCTACGTCGAGAGCGATGACGGCGTCGTCGCCCAGATCGAACGTCTCGATGACAACAGCCGCTTTGAGGTCCGGGCCGACTTCCTGGTCGGGGCCGACGGGCCGCGCTCCATGGTCCGGCAGTCGCTCGGCATTGTCTACGGCGGCGAAACCGGAACGCAGCGCGATTTCATGGGCGGCCGCATGCTGGCGGTCTATCTCCGTTCGCCCGGCTTCTACGCGAGCATCCCGCACGCCAAGGCGTGGATGTACAATTGCTTCAACGGCGACCGCCGCGCCTTCATGGCATCGGTGAACGGTCGCGACGAATTCGCGTTTCACACGCAGCTTCGGCCCGATGAGAACGAAAATGCGATCACGATCGACGAAGCCAAAGCGGCGTTCCAGCGCGCCTGCGGCGCGCCGATTGACTGCGAAGTGTTGTCGTTCCTGACCTGGACCGCCGGCCACGCGCTGGTTGCGAATGCCATGCAGCGGGGCAGGGTGTTCCTGGGCGGCGACGCGGCGCATCTGTTCACGCCGACCGGAGGCCTCGGCTACAACACCGCGATCGAGGATGCGGTCAATCTCGGCTGGAAGCTCGCAAGCGTCGTCAGGGGTGTGAGCCCGGCGGGGCTGCTCGACAGCTATGAGGTCGAGCGGCGTCCGGTGGCGCTGCGCAACACCGATTATGCGCGTCGCTTTGCCGACTCGCTCGGTCTGTTCGCTCCCGCGCCTGAGATCGAGGACCCCACCGAGGCCGGCGACGAGGCGCGGCGGATCGCTGGCGTCTATCTCGAACAGCACGCCCGCGCCGAATTCAACATCCCCGGCATAACCTTCGGCGGGCGTTACGACGGCTCGCCGATCATCGTCTCCGATGGTAGCCAGCCGCCGCCGGACGCCGCGAACGTCTACGTTCCGAGCGCCTGTCCCGGCGGGCGCGCCCCGCATGCGTGGTTGGACGACGGCGTCTCCTTGTACGATCTGTTCGGGTTCGAGTGGACGCTGCTCCAGTTCGGCGAGGTCGTGTCCGCGCATGCGTCATTCGCCGAGACCATCCGCGCGATCGGGGTTGATGTGAAACTCGTCACGCTGCCGAAATCGCTGCGCGATCTCTACGCCGCCGATCTCGCCTTGATACGCCCCGACCAGATCGTGGCCTGGCGCGGCAGCGCGTCACAGGCTGGCCCGATGGGGCGCGTCCTTGCCCGCGCACTCGGACACAATGCGAGCGACAGCGCACGGCTGGCAAGCTGATCGACTCTCGCCGTCGCATCCGATCAGCGGCGGCGCGGCCAATAACAACAAGACAACAAAACGACAAATGACATCGGAGGAGGAAGCCGTGACGATAAGAGCATTGGAGGACTACGACGTTGCGACCGTCGCCACTGCCGAGCAGACGGCGAGCAGCCGCCGGCGTATCCTGATCGCCGGCACCATCGGCACCGCGATCGAATGGTACGACTTCTTCATCTACGGCCTGATCGCGCCGCTGGTATTCGATCAGCTGTTCTTTCCGAAGTTCGACCAGCTCACGGCGACCATTGCGGTGTTCGCGACGTTTGCTGTCGGATTTTTGGCGCGTCCGCTCGGCGGACTGGTGTTCGGTCATTTCGGCGACCGCCTCGGCCGAAAGTCCGTCTTGCTGTGTACGCTGCTCATGATGGGACTTGCGACCATGTCGATCGGATTGTTGCCGACCTACGCCAGTGCAGGCGTGGCCGCGACCGTCGCGCTTGTGGCGTTGCGCTTCGTCCAGGGGTTTGCACTCGGCGGCGAGTCGACCGCGGCGATCCTTATGGCGATCGAGACGGCGCCCGGGCACCGGCGCGGCTTCTCGGCTGCGGTGATCCAGGCCGCAGGACCCGTCGGCGTCGTGCTCGCCTCGTTCGCGGCGCTCACGATCTCGCGGCTGCCGGAAGCGGATCTGCTGTCGTGGGGCTGGCGCGTCCCGTTCCTGATCAGCGCGGTGCTGGTCGCGCTCGGCGTCTACATGCGCCTGCGCATCGAGGAGAGCGCGACGTTCCGAAAGGCGAAGGTGACCGAGGCGGCGCCTGTGGTCGAGGCACTGCGGGAGCATTGGCGGCCGATCCTTATCGTGTTCTTCGCCGAAATGGCGCAGACATCCTATTTCTATTTGACGGCCATCTTCACCATCTCCTTCGCGACCCGTCAGCTCGGCGTCCAGAAGGACGTCATCACGCAGGCCGTGCTGTTCGCCAATCTCGTCGGGCTTGTTGCGATGCCGCTCATTGGCGCATGGTCCGACCGTATCGGACGGAAGCGTCTGTTCCTGACCGGAATCGTGCTCGCAGCCATCTCGATGTTTGCATTCTACGGTGTAGTCGCGAGCCGTGACACGATGTTGGTGACGGGCGCGGTGATCCTCGCCGCGGGGGTGATCCATCCGCTGATGTTCGGCAGCGAAGGGAGCTATTTCCCGGAACTGTTTCCGACCCGCATTCGCTTCACGGGCGTGTCGATCGGAAAGCAGCTCGGGACGGTGCTGGGCGGCGGCATCGCGCCGCTGGTCGCCACCAGCCTGTTTGCGCAGACGGGCTCCACCTACGCGATCACGGGATACTACGTCGCGCTCGCGCTCGCAGCGATGATCGCGCTCGGCTTCGCGCGTGAAACCGGCAAGTCGCGGCTGCTCGGCTAGGGCAAGCGCCATCACCAACATCAGGGAGGTTTCCATGGACGTCAGTCTTCTCATCAACGGGCAGGATCAGGCCGCTTCCGGCGGCAAGGTGATCGAGCGCCGCAATCCGCTGTCGCAGGAGGTGGCAAGCCGCGCGGCCGCCGCGACGGCGTTCGATGCCGACGCCGCGGTGGCGGCAGCTTCCGCCGCATTGCCAGGATGGTCGGCACTTGGCCCGAATGCGAGGCGCGCTCTGTTGCTGAAGGCCGCAGATGCGCTTGAGGCGAAGCGCGATGCCTTCATCCGGATCATGATGGCCGAGATCGGCACGACGGAGATCTGGTCCGCTTTCAACGTGAAGCTCGCGACCGGCATGCTGCGCGAAGCGGCGTCGCTCACCACGCAGATCGCCGGCGAGGTGATCCCGTCGGACAAGCCGGGATGTCTCGCGATGTCCGTTCGCCAGCCGGCCGGCGTGTGCCTCGGTATCGCGCCGTGGAATGCGCCGATCATTCTCGGCGTTCGCGCCGTGGCGACGGCGCTTGCCTGCGGCAATACGGTCGTGCTCAAGGCGTCCGAGATTTGCCCGGGAACGCACCGGCTGATCGGCGAGGTCTTCAAGGATGCAGGCTTTCCGCCCGGTGTCGTAAATGTTCTGACCAACGCACCGGCCGATGCGCCTGCTCTGGTCGAGCGCCTGATCGCCAATCCGGCCGTGCGGCGGATCAACTTCACCGGCTCAACCCGGGTCGGCCGCGTCATCGCCGAACTCGCCGGGCGGCACCTCAAGCCGGTGCTGCTCGAGCTTGGCGGCAAGGCGCCTCTGGTCGTGCTCGACGATGCCGACCTCGATGCCGCCGTCGCCGCCGTGGCCTTCGGCGCCTTCATCAACCAGGGCCAGGTCTGCATGTCTACTGAGCGCGTAATCGTGGACGAGGCCGTCGCCGATCAGTTCGTCGCGAAGCTTGCCAAGAAGACAGGCGCGCTTCCGGCCGGCGACCCGCGCCGCGGTCCGGTGGTGGTCGGCTCGATGATCGACGAGGCGCCGGCCAAGGATGTCGTTGCCCTGATCGACGACGCGATCGCGAAAGGCGCCGTCAAGCTCGCGGGGGGCGACCGGGTTGGCACGGTCGTCCCAGCCACCGTGCTCGACCGCGTGGTGCCGGGCATGCGCATCTACACCGAGGAGAGCTTTGGTCCCGTCGTCTCGGTGGTACGCGCGCGTGGCGTGGACGATGCCGTTCGGCTCGCCAACGATACCGAGTACGGCCTCTCGGCCGCCGTGTTCGGCCGCGACGTCGCGCGTGCGTTGACGGTGGCGCAGCGGATCGAAAGCGGTATCTGCCACGTCAACGGCCCGACCGTGCATGACGAGGCGCAGATGCCGTTCGGCGGCGTCAAGGGATCGGGCTACGGCCGCTTCGGCGGCCAGGCCGGGATCGCCGAGTTCACCGATCTGCGCTGGATCACCATCGAGACCCAGCCGCAGCACTATCCTTTCTGATCGCGCAGCAAGCGAAGCCACCCGGACGTCCATTCATGAATTCGAAAATTCTCACGGTTCGGGAAGCGACCCTCGGTGTGCTTCGCTCCTTTGGCGTCGATCGCGTTTTCGGCAATCCGGGCTCGACCGAGCTTGCGTTCCTCGGCGACTGGCCCGACGACATCGACTACGTGCTCGGTCTGCAGGAAGCCTGCGTCGTCGGCATGGCGGATGGCTATGCGCAGGCGACCGGACGTCCGGCTTTCGTCAATTTGCACTCGGCGGCCGGACTCGGTCATGCCCTCGGCAATCTCTTCACCGCGTTCCGCAACAAGACGCCGATGGTCGTGACAGCCGGGCAGCAGGCGCGCAGCCTGTTGCGGATGCGACCCTATCTCTTCGCCGAGGACGCCGCACAGTTTCCAAAGCCCTATGTGAAATGGAGCGCCGAACCGGCGCGGGCCGAAGATGTTCCAGCGGCGATCGCGCAGGCCTTCCTCACCGCCATGCAGCATCCGCGCGGTCCGACATTCGTGTCGGTCCCGTCGGATGATTGGGCGCGGCCCGCAATCGCACCGCCGGTCCGCCACATCGCGACGGAGTTTGCGCCCGATCCGGCGGCGATCGTTCGGCTCGGCGCGGCGATCCGGGCCGCCAAAAAACCTATCTTCGTTGTCGGACCCGAGATCGATCGCAGCGGCTGCGTCGACGCGATGGTCGCTGTGGCCGAGCAGGCGAGCGCGGCCGTTTGGGCAAGCCCGATGTCGAGCCGTTCGAGCTTTCCGGAATTGCATCGGCTGTTTGCCGGCTTCCTTCCGGCAGCACCAGGAGGGCTCGCCCGCGCCCTGCGCGGCGCCGATTTGATCGTCGTGGTCGGCGCGCCGGTGTTTACTTTCCATGTCGAAGGACAATGCGAATTGCTCGACGACGGAACGCTGGTCTGGCAGATCACGGATGATCCGACGGAAGCCGCAACCGCTTCTGTCGGCGACACCATCATCAGCACGCTCCCGAAGGCGCTGGCTGGGCTGCTGTCGGCGATGCCTGACATCGCGGAGCGCGAAGTGCCGGCCGCGCGGATGCGGCCTGCCGCTCCTGCCGCGCAAAATCCGATTCCGCCGGGCTATGCGCTCGCCCGGCTCTCGGCGTTGATGCCGGGCGATGCGATCGTGGTCGAGGAAGCGCCGTCGCATCGTCCCGCCATTCAACAATTCCTGCCGCGGCCGGGTGCGGACAGCTTCTATACGATGGCGAGCGGCGGACTTGGTTACAGCCTGCCGGCCTCCGTCGGCGTGGCGCTGGCGCGGCCCGGTCGCCGCATCGTCGCCCTGATCGGTGACGGATCGGCGATGTATTGCATCCAGGCGATCTGGACCGCGGTGCAACGCCGCTTGCCGATCACCTTCGTGATCATGAACAATTCAGGCTATGGCGCGATGCGCGCCTTCAGCCAGCTGATGCAGGCGCATCGCCCGCCCGGGATCGACCTGCCCGGGCTCGACTTCGTGGCGCTCGCAAGGGGAATGGGTTGTCCGGGGCGGCGCGTGACCGATGCCGGTGACGTCAATCCCATCTTGACCGAAGCGTTGGCATCGATTGGTCCCGCGCTGGTCGATATCGCCGTCGACGACGCCACGACGGACTTGTTCAGCCACCCGCGCTAGCTGGCGGTAGAGGGACTGGTTCGCGGCGACAAAACGGCCGATGGAAATTTGCCTCCGAAGGCGCGGGTCTTGGGTTGGACACGCGATCCGTCGATCACCTCGAGCCGGCCGTAGCGGTTCAAGGTGTGCAACTTCCTGCCGGGCCATGCCGATCCGGGCCGCAGAGAGTGGCGGACAATCTGCTTGAACGTCGTCGGCGACAGTTCGACGATTTCCGCCAGGGCGAGCGCTGCGCCGTATCCGCCGGCACAATCCTGGACCGGCCGCCACAATTTGCCATTGATGGTGACGAAATTCCCCGCAGGCCGCGTGCTCGCGCGGTCGATGAGGACGGGGTTGCTGGCATGCGGCAACCACGGGCCCATGAGGTGCTCGGCGTAATAGATCGCCAGCGAATCCGAATATCCGCCGGTGCCGTCGCGCCAGGCTCCGAACAGATAGTTCAGGCCGTTGTGCCGCGTGATCGTCACATCGGCGAGTTCAAGTCCCGAAAGCAGCGTCTCGTGCCGCTCCCATTTGTCTGGAAACCGAACGCATTTGTAAATGGCGACGTCCCCATTGGTCGAGCTCTCCGGGATCATCCACAACGCGCCATCGTCCTCGATCAGGAAGGGATAGGAGAGGTGCCAGGGCTCGTCCAGTACGGGCACGACCGCTCGGACCGGGCCCGTATCGTCGAACTCGATCGCGGAAATGATTCCTTTCCCAACCCGGTGATCGAGATCTTCAAAGAAGACGAATGTTCTTCCCTGCCATGTGATGGGGAAAGGATCGGCGTAGAAGTGATTTCCGGGGTCGGAAAGGACATTCCAGCGGGGCCCTGACAGATCTCCGGTCTGCCAGACGCCGGCACCATCATTGAAGCGCCACCCGACATGCCAATGCGGGGCATAGCAGCAGAGGCGATAGATCTCCTTGGCGATCGATGTCGCTAGGCCGCGCGCGACGTACGCCGCCGGCAGGCGGCCGTTACCAATTAGGCCGGGGCGTGCCAGCTGCGGCACGATGCGCGGCCGTCCCGACAGGATGGCCGCCACCATGGTCAGGGTTCGCGCGATGACCGTTTCTAGGCCGCCGCTCAGACCGGCCGCGATTTCGGCGGAGGGGTGGCCGCGATCGAGGACGGCGCCGTCGACCTCGTCAACGATTTCGATCACCGGCAGATCGCCGGCGAGAATGGCGGCAAGGGCTGCGTTTTCGCCTGCGGCTCCATTGAACAGCGGACGGAGATACTGCCGGGCGGAGCAGTTCGGATCCCGCGCGGCACCGGTGAAATCGACAATGACGTCCGCTGTGCCGGTGCGAGCCTGCATCCGTTCGGGACTGATCTTCAGCCTGTCGGCGCCGCTGTGTTTGCCCTTGTGCAACACCAGACGTTCGAGCTCGAACAGCATGTCGAGACCCGTCGGCCGCGGCTCCGCCGTTGCCGTCCATGCAATCTGGACCGGTACATCCCGGCAGTCGATCGACAGCGTCTCGCGGCCCATCCACCGCCGCGCATGCTCAATTTCACAGCGAAACTCGATGATCATGTCGAGCCGATCCGTTTGCCAGTCGATCCGTTTAAATGCGCCCCGATCAAATGACCTGGCCGAGAATTCGAACGTATTCCTCCACCATGGCGTCCACTGAATAGCGCAGCTTCAGGCCTTTGGCGTTTTGTCGCAGTTCGTCGCTCAGTTTTTGGTCCGTCAGGAGCCTGGAGACGGCGGCCGACAGCTTGGTATGATCGGAGGCATCGACGAACAGCGCTGTCGGTTTTCCTTCGACGGACAACACCTCGCGCAAGACCGGGAGATCGGTGACGACCGAGGGAACGCCGGCGTTTGCGGCCTCCACAGCGGCCAAGCCGAAGGTCTCCGCCTGCGTCGGAAATACGAATACGTCGAGAGCGGCGAGAAACTCCGCCATCTGGCGCGGGGTGATTTCGCCGAGCAGATGCAGCCTGTCCGATACTCTCAGCTCATCCGCCAACTGCCGCAGCCGGGCCTCGTCGGCTCCCTGGCCGGCCAGCGCGAGGTGCCAGGATGGTTGATCCGGCAACAGACGTATCGCCGCGTCGAGCCGCTTGTGCGGGTGCAATCTTGCTGCGCAGCCGAGCAGGGTGCGATCCGGCGGCAGATTGAACTTCTGTCGCGCAGCTTGCTTCGTCAGGGTGAGCGCCTTGTCGTCGAAGCCGTGCGGGACATGCACCATGCGCGCGCGATAAGCCTTGGGGTAGCGCGAATACTCGCGTTGCATGTCCAGCGAGTTGAGCGTGATGCGGTCGAAGAAGCCGAGGCTGCCCATGGCGATGTCGGCCATACGGACCGGCCAGCTCATCGACAGCGCGGATGAAACCTGATTGGCGATGACAGGCGCGCGGCAGATGAGGCGCGCCACGCCGGCGCCGATGACATTGCCGAAGTGCTGAAACGTCAGAACGGCGTCGGGCCTGGTGGCCCTGATATGGCCGCCGAGCGTCCACAGCATTTGCAGCAGCGCCAGCGGATTTCCCGGCCGGCTCGACGCGCAATAGATCGTGTCGGGGGGCTCATCGAACGAATCCGACTTGCGGAAGAAGAACAGATTGGTGACCCGATAGCCGCGGGCGGTCAGCCTGGCGCCAAGCAGGCGCGAGATCTCCTGCGCGCCCGCGTTCTCGGCCTGGGTCTGTACGAGAAGCACGTGCGGCTTTCGTCCGCCACCGTTGGGCGGCGGGAGTGCTGTCGCAGTCGTCTCGCCCAACGCCTTGTTTGGCTGGTAATGGAGCACGGATCCCGACCCACTAGAGAAACGAATTTTTCACATTCTTAACCCCGTGCTTACCATGGAGGCCTCGCGCGGACACCGACTAGCAATAAACGGAGTTAATGCGCGGCCTGTCGCAAGGGCATCGTTCGCGAGGGAATTCCGCTGGTTCCCGACGAAATGAAGCGCGCGCGTTAACCAATTGGTCACGGCCGCGCCAGGCGCGGGTAACCGCGGATTAACCATAGATATTTACGTTGGAGCAGGCACTGAACAGTGTTCGCCAGTTGAATCCGAGTAAAATCCATGACGTTCGGTCGCCGCGCAGACCCGACAAGTTCCGGATCGACCGCTGCCGCCGCGTCGTGGCAGACGCGACATGCGTCAAACGGCGAGTCGCGCGAATCCGCCGCGCGCTTGGGCGGTGCGCTCACGGCCGCGGGTGCGCTCTCTTTCATGCGGAACAACGCTCGCCGCATCCTGACGCTTGCTCTGGCGATTTTTTCCCTTGGCGTCATCGTTCTCTTGGTGATCCCGGTGCGATTTGCGGCGACCGCGCTGGTGGTGGTCGATCCACGCGAGCAACGCGTGACCTCGGAGCAGGACGTTCTGCCGGGCATCGGGCAGGATAGCGCTGCGCTGCAAAGCCTGGTCGAAGTGGCGAAGTCCGACGGCTTTCTCAAGCCGCTGATCGAGCAGCTCAAGATTCGGGACGACGAGGACATTTCCGGGGGACATACCGACCCCGCGCGCCTGCTCGAGAGATTCCGCAACCGCCTCGACATTTCCCGGCGCGGGCTGACCTATGTCATCGCCATCCGCTTCACGTCGAACCGGCCGGAGCGGGCCGCTTACTACGCCAATGCCATCGCCGAGGCGTTCGTCGCCAGCCAGGGCCGCAGCCGCACCGATGCGACCGACGAGGCCGCCGACTGGCTCAGTGGCCGGCTCAAATCATTGAGCGAACGGTTGAAGGCGTCAGAGGACGCCGTGGCCACGTTCAAGCTCGAGCACAGGATCGTCAACGCGGGCAAGGATTCCACCACCCAGCAATTGCGGGTCACCGAACTGTCGCAGCAGGTTGCCGCTGCGCGCGCCAGGACCGAAGAGGCGAAGGCCCGCTACGAGCAGGCACAGCGCGACGTGAAGGCGAATGTCGACAGTCCCGTCAAGCAGGATCTGCTGAGCGCCCTGCGCGCGCAGCGGTCGGCGCTCAATGACCAGATTGCGCAGAAGCGGGCGGTGTTCGGCGACCGCCATCCCGACCTCGTCATGTCGTACAGCCAGTTGACCGATCTCAATAGGCAGATCGAGGTTGAGCGGACGAAGGGCATCGACACCGCAAAATCGGAATACGAGGCCCAGCGCGAACAGCAGAAGGCGCTGGAAGGCCAGATGAAGGCGGCGGAATCGCAGCTTCTGGTCGATGGTCAGGCACTGGTCCGGCTCCAGGAGCTGCAGCGCGACGCCGAGGCCAACAGAAACATCTACGAGCAGTTCCTCTCGCGCTCCAAGACGACGAACGAGCAGCGCCTCTTGCAGAGCTCCCAGACCAAGATTGCGTCGTCCGCCATTCCGCCGCTGCGCTCGACCCTTCCACCGCTGTCCTTGCTGCTCGCCGCTCTCGCGATCGGTTCGCTGCTGACATCGACGGCGGTCGTTGCCGCCACGGGACGCGGATCGGACAAATCCGCTCCCGATATCCGCGACCCCGAACCGGCTCCGCGCCAGCCCGCGACGTGGTCGCGTCCGCCCATTTGGGCCCGCATTCCCGACTTGGCGCCAGGCGAAGCCCCCAGAAACATCTGGCAAGCTCCGGTGTCCGCGACGACCGAACTCGATCTCGGTCTCCACCTGCGTCCGCTGCTGGAGCGGCTGGAGAAAGTGCCGGGACCTCGTGGCAAGGTCGTCCTCGTGATGTCGGTCGGGAAGCGCGCCGGCGGCAACACCGTCGCGCGGTCGCTGAATCGATGGGCCGTGAACACGGGCAGGCTGAGCGTGTTGATCCGGGTCGAGCCGGACCTCGGCGGTGCCGGAGCTGGCCTCGCCAAGGGCCAGGCCGACGGCATGACCACCGCAGATTTCCGCAGCGTCGATGAGCTCCTGAACGCCAGCAAGAAGCCCCAGCCACAGCCCGCGGACGATATTCGTTCGGAGTTCGATCTGATTGTCGTCCACGCCACCTCCCTGGCCTTGCAGCCGGAGGCGGCGGCGCTGGCTGCTCACGCCGATCTTGTCATGCTGGTCGCGCGCGAAGACGCAGTCGACTCGGCCGCAATGCGCCGGGCGATCGCTGCGCTCTCCCGGTTTGCCGGCGTGCCGACGGGCATCGTCGTCAATCGTGTGCCGGCCGGCCCGTCGGCGCCGCGTCGCGGCGAAGTGCTGGGCCTGGCTGGTTGACGCCACCCGGCAACGGATTGCCGAGCCGAGCAATTGTCTCGGCTGAACCGACGCCTATTCGCCGGAGTCCGCGCCACGGACCGCGTAGGCGCTAGGCTTCGATGCCGAGAAGCGCAAAAGCCCCAAAATCGAAGGATCGACCCCGGTTCGCCGGCGACAGAGCATGTTGAGAGCGATGGTCGCCAGCGCCAGCGACACAGTGGCCGAGATCGCTGCGCCAAGAACGCCGAGCCAGGGAATGAGGACGAGAAATCCGACCAGCCGCAGCGCTACGTTCCCGGCGATCACGGGGACATACTCGCGCTCATAGCCGGTCAGCTGCAAGATTGCCGCAGAAGGACCGCCCGCCGCCTGGAACGCTGTTCCGATCGCGAGCACGATCAGGACCCAGTGCTGCGCAGCAAAATGCGGCCCGAACAGGTTGAGCAGATGGGGACCTCCAACCCAGATCAGGAGAAGTCCGCTAACCACGCACACCGCGGTTACTTCCGCCATGAGCCGCAACGTTCGCTCGAATTCCTGATGGTTCTTGCTGAAGTACAGTGAGGGAAGCCGACGTGCGCCAAAACTGTACAGTGCGGCCGACAGCATGGCGAAGATGTTGGCCAGCCGCGAAGCGGCAAAGTAAATTCCGGCGGTTGTGGGGTCCAGCATCCAGTAGACCAGGATGACGTCGAAATACTGGTTCGCGGCTTCGAGGATGGATGCGACCCAGAAATGAAGCGCGCTCGATCTCCAGCGCGACGTCTCGGACCCCACCGCCGTGCCGCGGAAATCCGGCAGGGTTCGCGCAATCGCGATGATCTGTGCAATCAGTCCGACCGACATGGCAATCGTCATCACGGCGATCAATTCGGCGGGATCGAGCTGGCGATGGCCGAACATGATTGCGAGCAGGAACAGCACGACGCTGACGCGCCAGAAGAACTCCCTGTTTCCTTCTCCCATGAGAATGCTGACCAGGGAGCGTGCGATCTGGCTGCCAAGCATCAGTCCCGCATTCACGGCCGTGTAGGCCGACACCGCGAGAACCAGCAGCCAAGAGGCGCCTTTGATGTTCGCGCCGATCGCCATTGTGCCGATCGCGATCAGCATCGCGACGGAGGAAATTTTGAGGCTCGATAGCAGCACGCCTTTGGTGAGATCGGGCTGATTTCCCACCCGATACTCGTTCAGAAATCGCACCAGCAGCGATTCCTGGCCCACCAGTCCGACGACCGCTGCCATCTGGGCGACCGAAAGCCAGGTCGCAAAGATACCAAACCCATCGGGCGACATCGTTCGTGCCGCAAGCGAGAACAACGCGAACGCAAGCGCGCCGCTACCAACCTTGAGAAGGATGGTTCCGGCAACACCGCGCGTCACGTCGCGCCGCATGAATTGGACGATGGATTCGATCATGGAGATTTAAGGGGCAACTTCCCCTGAAGAGACATTTCAGATTACCTGCAAAAGCCTAGCATGCCGAAAAACCGCGAGTGTTAATGGACGGCCTCCATGATCCTGCCGACCGCGGCGATGTCGCGGCATGCCTGTTGCTTCACTATGGAACATCGCTGACCCCATTGTCCCAGATAGAGCAAAGTGCGGCCTGATCGCGTGGCGGCATAGCGCCGCATCGACGGCCAATGAGGCGAGATGAGCCGCTGGAATGCGGACCGGCTCGCCGGGAATGCCTACCCCGAGCAAGGCGCATGCCGGATCTCGTCGGGCCGGGCCGGTCTCCGCTGCATTAACCGAGATATCGAGAAATGATCGCGTTTGGTCCTGCGATGCGACATCAGGCGAGAGAATTGCACGGGCAATCATCGTTGACCGTGGGAGCCTGGACCATGACGGCGGATAGCAACGCGCCCGAGCCGATTGCCGCAGCCGGCCCTTCGACGATCGTCGCCGACATTGTGATCGTTGGCGGCGGCCTCGCGGGCTCGCTCGCGGCGGCCGTGCTCGCGCGGTCAGGGCATCGTGTCGCGCTCGTCGACAAGCGCGCGGTCTATCCGGACGAGTTCCGGGTCGAGAAAATTGGCGGCCATCAGCTGGAGATGTTGCGCAAGCTGGGCTTCCTCGACGCGCTCGACAGCGTCGCCTGCCGATATGATCAGGTGCTCAATATCAGGGAAGGCAAGGTGGTCGATATCAGCGTCGGCCGGGCTTACGGACTTCCGTATGCCGATCTCGTCGCCATGGCGCGCAGTCAACTGCCTGATCCGTCCAGCCTGATCGTCGACGAGGTCACTGCCGTCAACTGTAGCGACGATATCCAGCATATCGAGCTCGCGTCCGGGAGACGCATGACAGCGCGCCTCGTCGTGTTGGCCACGGGCATGGCGGGCGTTCTCGGTTACAAGCTCGGTATCAAGCGGCGGGTGCTGGCCGAGCGTCATTCGGTCACGTTCGGATTCACGATCGCGCGCCGAGACGATGCGCCGTTCGATTTCGAGGCGCTGACCTGTTACGGCGAGCGCACGGCGGACGGCATCGATTATCTCAGCCTGTTTCCCGTGCGTGCCGGCATGCGGGCAAATCTCTTCATGTTCCGCGACGCGGCCGATCCGATCATGCGCGAGCTGCGCCGCGAACCGGAAGCGACGGTGTTGCGCCTGCTGCCGGGTTTGCGGCCTTACCTCGGCGATTTCCACGTGATCGACCGGGTGCAGAATTGGGTGATGGACCTGTCCGTCGTGGAAGGACATCTCCAGCCCGGCGTCGTGCTCATCGGCGATGCGTTCCAGACCAATTGCCCTGCCGCCGGCACCGGCGTTGCCCGCCTGCTGGTCGATGTCGACCGCCTCTGCACCGAATATGCGCCGCGTTGGCTCGTGACCGAAGGCATGAGCCAGGACAAGATTTCGGAATTCTATTCCGATGTCGACAAGGTCGCGGCGGACCAGCAGTCGCTGAAGATGGCGCACTTCCGGCAGGCGCTGACGTCCCGCAACGATATCGGCTGGGACGTGCGACGGCGCCTGCACTTCCTGCGACGCAGGATCACCCACCGGGTCGATCAAATGCGGCCGGGCTGGCTCGCGCATGTTCGAGGCGCGCTACGCGCCTGAGAGCCGCACTCATCGGGGCCTCGCGCCGGTCAGCGCGTGGGCGTTGAGGTCCGGGTCGGCAGGAGCCGGAACTCCGACATTCGCTTGGCGGCCAGTTTGAGCCATGGCGCCTGCTTCAGTGCGAACAAGGAAATGGCGCCCACGGTGCTGCCGGCCTGCGTGACCACCCACATCGGCGCGGGCTGTGCGCCGAACTGCTTCTTGTAGGGCTCGTCACCGATGGTGAAATCGAGCATCTGATCCCCGCGCTCAATGCAGTCCTTCGCGACTTGCTCGAACATCAGCGCGCCCAGGGACTGGCTCTTGTATCCGGCAATGTCGAAGGCGCTCATGATAACAAGGAAGCTGCCTCGATGGCAGAGCCCGAGCACGGCGGCAATCACCTCGCCATCCATCTTCATGGCATAGAGCCGGACAAAGGAGCCGAGGCCGCGCTGCGCCATCTCGGAATAGAAGCCGTAATATTCGGAGCGCTGGAGCAGATCTCCGTCGCCTTGCGCCTGAAAGCGCGGACCGCGGAATTTTCGCATCACGTCCAGCGCCTCGATCACGGAGGCGCTGTCGCCGCAGCATGAAAAACTCAGATCGCCCTTCTTCTGGAGCTGCCGGGATTTTTTTGCGAGCTCCTTCTGGTAGGAACGATCCATCGCGCTGGCGCGCCATTGCTCGAACGGCGCGACGAGAACGGTCGCGTAGGCGTTGGAGTCCATCGCGGCGCGGCGGGGCGTAGCCAGGAGGTTCTCGATCGGAAGCCGTCCATCCGGGAGCTTGGTCATTCGGAGCAGATCGAACGGGCGGACCAGGTACCTGATTTCTGCGCACGCGCTCTCGTCCTTGAGCAGCTCGGAAAAGACCTGCGGACTGCACACCGGAGCCAGATAGTCGGAGACGCGAAGGTCGGCGAATTCGACGGTCCGTATCGGGCCGCGCCGGATCCGCAGCAAGGGCAGCACCATCGCAAGGGCGCCCGTCGCGCGGTGGCGGACCACGACAACCAGAGGCGTTGCGCCTGCATGAGACGCGAGCCTGGTATAGAGGGTGTCGAGCCAGAGCGGATGCTGGAACGCGGTGGCGGCCGAGTTGTCGAACAGCTCCGCGTAATCAGGCGACAGGAAGTCGAATCCCTGCTCGATGGCGATGTCGAATGTGTTGCTAGGTCTGTTCATGATAACCAGGGAAGCCGGATAGCTCGGGACCGTCGATCGAACCGGATCTGCGCTTTATAGCAGGGTCATTACAGGCGAGACACCGGCGGCGTGTGATTTGCGCTAATGCTTCAAGCAGGGCTCGTATCGTTACCAAACCGTTAATTTCTCGCAACGGCGCCGCCTCGCGGGGTGAAGATCGACCTGCGCTAGCGAATTATTAACCGCGCTTAACGAAGGTCGTCTCATGGCCAGCCTGCAGACCGAGGTGGATTCCGGGGCACCCGGGCGCGCGATCTGGACGACGCGCAGCGTTGGCGTCGAGAGGATAGCCAGGATCGCGATCAGCTGTTCGATCACCATCAACGTGGTCGCATCGATGGGCATCTTCAACGCTGCGCTAGTGCCGGCGGAGCTGAGCTTTCTGCAACAGGCCATAGCCCTTCTGATGTGGGCTATCCTGATCTACGCAAGTGCATTCGTGCAGCCGCGCCTGCGGTTGCAGGTCAATCCCGATCTGGTGGCGCTGGTCGCATTCTATGCCTTCGCTATTCTCTCGGTGTTCTGGTCCAGCCTGAGCGTCGCGGCGATCATGAAGAGCGCGGCGCTTGCGATGACGACGTTCGGCGCATTTTGCCTCGTCACGCGCGTCGACGTGGACGACATCGTGAGAGCCACGGCCCTTGGGCTCTTCATATTGGTCGCCGCGTCGGCTGTCTGTGCGTTGGCCGTGCCCGACATCGGGATCGACCACAGCTGGATGCACAACGGTCAATGGCAGGGCGTCTACGAATCCAAGCAGACGCTCGGCTTCGTCGGCGCGTATCTGATGTTCTTGGCCTGCTATCAAAAGATGACGGGGCAGGGGTGGCTGGCCTTCCTCGCCGTGTTCCTGTTGGCGTCGACATGTGTGCTCGCGTCGGAATCGCGCGGCGCCGGCGCTGTCGCCCTGGCCGCCTGCGCCATGCTCGTGACCTCGATGTGGTCGGTCGGCTGCATGAGGCTCTATGCGCTCCTGCCGTCGGTCATGTGCGTTCTGGCCGGACTTCTGATCCTGTATTTCTACGTGACGGGATACGACGCGATCCATATCGGCGATACCAGTATCGATTTCACCGAACGAACCTTCATCTGGCATTACGCGATAAGCCATTTCAACGATGCGCCGCTGCTCGGCTTCGGCATCAACGGCTTCTGGACCATCCCGTCGATCTACGATTATTTCGAACAGAATCACGGCTGGGTGCTCGACAATTATCACAGCGGCTACATCGCGATCCTGATGGAAACCGGCTTCCTGGGGTACATGCTCTTTGCTGCGAGCGTCCTCCTGTTTTCGCACAAGATCCTTCATCTGATTTCCGCTCGCACGATCGACCGATCGCATTGTGCCCTCATCATCGGATTTGTCGTCCTCAGCTTTCAGACCAATTTTACGGAGACGACGTTCCTTCGCTCGACGATGTTCACATCGGTGCTCCTGGTGGGATTTTTCTTCGCGACGTGCAGGCCGGTGCGACCGACGGAATTCCAGGCTCTAGGAATGGAAGCGGTATGACCGCCACGCGCGCTCGCTGGTCGAGAAGCTTCAATCTCGCGGTAGCGGCGTTCTTCCTTGCATCGCTGTTCTCCCACGCCCACGGGGCCGAGCAGACCGCCGCCCGTGACATGCCAAAACTGGGTCGCGGTATCAACATTCTCGGCTACGACGGTATCTGGGAAGGCGGCCAAAACGCGCCATTTCGCCTGGACAATCTGACCGCCATCAAGAAAGCCGGGTTCGCGCATGTCAGGATCAATTTCTTCGGCTTCAAGTTCATGGGGCCGGGGAATGTCATGGACGAAATCGTCCTGAGGCGGCTCGACGCCGTCATCGAGGAGGTTCTCGCGAGGAAGCTCGTTCCCATCGTCGACGAGCACGATACTCATCTTTGCCAGCGCGACGTTTCCGAATGCGCCGAGAAGCTCAAGGCGTTCTGGCGGCAGATCGCCGAGCGCTATGCCGGAAAATATCCGGCACTCGTCTTCGAGGTGTTGAACGAGCCTGGTGGGGAAATGACGTCCGCCGGCTGGAATTCGCTCCTCAATGAATGTCTCGGCATTATCCGCCGCACCAATCCCGAACGGCTGGTCATCGCCGCCGTTCTCAACACCGACGAGATCCCTGTCGACGCGCTGGTTCTGCCGCCAGAGGACAGGCATCTCATCGTCACGTTTCATTATTACGCGCCGATACGGTTCACCCATCAGGGCGCGCCGTGGTCTCCGACTTTTTCGCGGATCGGGCCCCTGGACTGGGGCAGCCCGGAGGATGAAGCGAAGGCTGCCGCGGACTTCAGGAAGATGAGCCTCTGGGCGGAGAAAGAACAGCGCCCGGTTTATGTCGGCGAGTTCGGAGTGTACGAGCGTGCGCCATCCGACAGCCGGCAGCGATATTTGTCATTCGTGGCGAGAAGCGCCGACAGGCTCGGCTGGTCATGGGCCTACTGGCAGTTCGATCACGACTTTGCCGCCTTCGACAGCGTGCGTCAGGCCTGGAAGCCAGGTATTCTGCGTGCGCTGATGCCGCCGACGCGTTGAAGTCGGGTCCCAAGCCCGCTCATGTAACGGAAGGAGTGTCGGGCCTTGACCCGTCGGGCAAAACACCCGCCACCGCGTCAACCCCTCTTTGCAAAAATATTCCACTTTACCGAAATTCGGTTTTGACGTATGTATCGGCCATCCCGGCTCATCCTTGAGGGGCGATCTTGTGGTCGTCATGTTCGCGAGCCGGGGCTTGCGGTGGACGCAGTAGCGTTCGGGTGCGAGTGGCCAAGGGCAGGGCGGATTGCTCTCCGTGAGCCCAAGGCTTCGTTCCGACGAGCGGCGCTGCTAGGCTTCGTCTCGTCTGTAAGTTTCCGGCTCTGTCGACAGGGCTGGAAAAGCTGCGGCGAAATGGCGGGCCGTGCGTACGGCAAAACCGTGTGGTCCTGGCCGTCGTTGCTACGGTCAAGCCCTGGCGAATGCGGCATCTGCGTCAACCGGCGCGGTGCCGGTGAATTTCGCGAAGGCGAGGGAGGCCAAAGAGAACTCGGCTCCCGGGAGAGCACGGCATAAGCCGTCCAACCATCGCGCAGGGAAGGCCGAGTGATTGGCACCACCTGTATGCTGCTGTGCGGTTTTCCTGCGTGTGCTTTTCGCGCAGCGGACCGCGGGTGCCAGCCGGCACCCGGCCTTCCCTGCGCCCTCTTGGATTTGAGGGTGGAGTGACCAGGCAAACCTCGGGCGAATTTCGCCGCGAGAACGCGGCGGTGCGTCCGCCAACCCCAATATTCCGGTTCGGGCACCGATGACTTGTCCCTAACGCTAGGGACAGACACGTTGCTGCGATCCGCTTAGCATGGCCCGCCCGGTTGCTCGGGACCGCAGGAGGAAACGCGTATGTCGGACGACATGCCTCTTGAGCGGCGACGGTGTCGTGGGGAGCACTGCAAGCTCGAGCCGGGGCGCCGACGCAGCCGGCGGAATCGTCAAAGCGGACAGGGAGGAACAGGACATGAAGATCGGTTTCGCGCGAGCCTCGCTTCTTGTGGCATGCGTCCTTTATGGAAATGCGGCTCACGCGGACATCAAAATTGGAATTGTGATTTCGGCAAGTGGCCCGGGATCCGCACTGGGACAACCGCAGCTCAAGACGGTTGCAGCTCTTCCGAAAGAGATCGGTGGAGAGAAAGTGACCTATATCGTCCTGGACGACGAGTCGGATTCGACAAAAGGGGTCCAGAACGCACGCCGGCTGGTGATCCAGGACAAGGTCGATGTGCTGGTCGGCTCCTCTCTGACGCCGGTGACCATGCCGATGCTGGATGTCGCGCTCGAATCGAAGACGCCGCTGCTGTCGCTCGCTGCCGCTACCGCCATCGTTCAACCGATGGATGAGAAGCGCGCCTGGGCTTTCAAGGTCGTTCCCAATGACGACCTCATGGCGGCCGCCATCCTCAAGCATATCGCGAATTCAGGCGTGAAGACGCTCGGCTATATCGGTGTTTCGGATGGCTACGGCGAGGGCTACTACAAGGAGGTGAGCCGCCTCGCGCCCGCGCTGGGGCTGACCGTAACCACACACGAAGTCTATGCGCGAGCCGACACCAGCGTCACCGGTCAGGCGCTGAAGGTGATGTCGACCAATCCGGATGCCGTCTTCATCGCGTCCGCGGGAACTCCGGCGGTCTTGCCGCAGCAGGCGCTCCGCGAGCGCGGATACGCCGGGAAGATATTTCAGACTCACGGCGTGGCCAGTGAGGAATTCATCAAGCTTGGTGGCGCGAACGTCGAAGGTGCCGTATTCGCGGGCGAGGCCTTTACCATTGCCGCCGACCTCCCCACGGGAGATCCGTTTCGTCGCTCGACGGAGGAGTTCGTGACCGCGTATGAAGCGGCAAACGGGCAAAAGCCCAACATGTTCGCTGCTCACCTCTGGGATGTCGTCGCGCTGATCGGAAAAGCTTCGCCGGATGCGCTGAAGATGGCAAAGCCTGGCACAATCGAATTTCGCGCGGCCCTGCGGGACGCACTCGAGCGAGGGCAGAACATCTATCTCAACAATGGGCTGTCGAACATGAGCAAGGCCGATCACAACGGCTATGATGAGCGCTCGGCCTTCCTGATCAAGGTCGAAGGCGGGAAGTTCCGCCTGGCAAAGTAGCGGCGCGCCAATGCACGATCTCGCCTGCTCCGCCTCAGACCCAGCCTCCATCGACGATGTAGTGCTGGGCTGTACAGGCGGAAGCCTCGTCGGAAGCGAGGAAGATGGTGAACTTCGCGATCTCGTCCGGCATGAGCTTGCGCTTCAGGCATTGTCGTTGCATCAGCTCGACCTCGCCCTCGGGCGTCATCCATTTGTCGAGCTGGCGCTCGGTCATGATCCATCCCGGCGCTATCGCGTTCACGCGGATGTTGTAGGCGCCGTAATCGCGCGCCAGAGAGCGTGTGAGACCGATCACGCCTGATTTGCTGGCGGTGTAGGCGGCCATGCCGCCTTGTCCGGCGATCCACGACACCGAGCCGAAATTGATGATGGCGCCAGAGTTCGCCGTCTTCATGTCCGGCAACACGGCCTGCGCAGCAAAGAACTGGTGCTTCAAGTTGACCGCGATGCGGTTGTCCCAATACTCCGGTGTCATTTCCTCGGTGCTGTGCCGCTCGTCATGCGCGGCGTTGTTGACGAGGATGCTGATCGCGCCGTGCACGTTGCGCGCCTCCGCGACACCGGCACGTAACGCGGCGATATCGGTCAAGTCGATACGCATGAAATGCGCGCTAAGACCTTGGCCCGATAGCTCGCGTGCCAAGGATTGGCCCTCGTCAGCTTTGATGTCGAAGAACACGACATTGGATTTCTGCTGTGCGAAGCGCCGCACGATTGCAGCGCCAATGCCAGATGCGCCACCGGTGACGAGAACGACCTTGCCGGCGAGGTCGGAATAGACGGCAGCCATGGATATCCCTCGATTTGCGTTGGGGCCGCACGACGCGCGGCCCGATTCTCCCGCGCACCTTAGCGATCTCCTTCGTGAGGTGCATAGATCAGAATTTCAGTTGCGTACCTCAAAAATCGAAGGCAGGATTGCACCAAAGAATAAGAGCCGTTGGGAGGAATGTGATGAGACTGCTCGGGAAACTGGGACTGGCCGTTGTCGCATGCCTGTTCGGAGCGAACCTCGCTGCGGCCGACACGACGGTCAAGTGGCTGCACATCGAGGCCAACCCGGCCCAGGTCAAAATCTGGGAGGAGGTTGCGCGCGCCTATGAGGGGTCGCATCCGGGCGTCAAGGTCGAGATGCAGTTCCTCGAGAACGAGGCCTACAAGGCCAAGCTGCCGACCATCCTGCAATCCAGGGACCGGCCCAATATCATCTATAGCTGGGCCGGCGGTGTCCTGAAGACGCAGATCGAGGCCGGCGTGCTCGACGACATCACCGATTCTGTGAAGGGCTACAGCGACAGCCTCACACCGGCGGCGCTCGCGGCCTTCACCAGCAACGGCCGCGTTTATGGCCTGCCCACGGCGCTCTCGCAGGTCGGCTTCCTCTGCAATAAGGAGCTGATGGCCAAGGCGAAGGTCGATCCTGCCGGGATCAAGAGCTGGGACGATCTGCTTGCTGCCGTGAAGGCGTTGAAATCCGCCGGCGTGACCCCGATCGTGGTCGGCGGCGCCGATAAATGGCCACTGCACTTCTACTGGACCCATCTTGCTGTGCGCATCGGCGGCAAGGCGGCGTTCGATACGGCGCTGCGCGGCGAGAACGGCGGCTTTGCCGGGGAAACCTTCCAGAAATCCGGCGAGCTGTTCAAGCAGCTCGTCGATCTCCAGCCGTTCCAGAATGGCTTCCTGGGCTTCAAGAATCCGCAGGCGGTCGGCTATTTCGGCGACGGCAAGGCGGCGATGACGCTGGCGATCAGCACGGTCTATCATCTGCAGCGCGCTCTCGCCGCCGACAAGGTCGGGTTGACCGAGGACAAGATGTGCTGGTTCGACTTCCCGGTCGTGACCGGCGGCAAGGGTGCGCCCACCGATACGCTCGGCGGCATCACCGGTTGGCTGATTACGAAAGGCTCGCCGAAGGAAGCCGTCGATTTCCTGAAATACTTCGTCTCCAAAGAGGTGCAGACGCGGCTTGCCGCCGGCAACTTCATCATCCCGGTGGTGCAGGGCGCGGACGCAGGGCTGAACAACAGCTTCATGAAGCTGATCGCCGCCAATCTGGCGAATTCGAACTACCACCAGAACTTCTATGACCAGAGCCTGGGTCCGTCGGTCGGCCGCGTCGTCAACGACGTCACGGCCGAGATCGCCGGCGGCAGCATGAGCCCGCAAGAGGCTGCCAAGGCAATCGAGGCGGCGTGGAAGCAGGGCAACTGACGGTGGCGCGGCGGACCGCGAGCGTGTCGGCGATCGGTGCTGCTGGCGAGATGGTACCGCAAGTCAGGGTCCGTGGCCCGGTTTGGGACGGCAGGCTGACGGTGCTCATCCTGTTCCTGCCGCCGGCGCTGCTGTTGTTCACGTTGTTCGTTGTGCTGCCGATCGGCGAAGCAGCCTGGTATTCGGGCTTCAATTGGAACGGGTTCGGCAGGCCGACCCACTGGATCGGTCTGGACAATTACCGCTTCGTGCTGGAGACCCGCGCCTTCTGGCTCGCGCTGCGTAACAACGGCCTGATCATCGCTGTTTCGCTCGCCATCCAGCTGCCGCTTGCGCTGACGCTGGCCTTGATGCTCGCCGAGCGCTTTCGAGGGGCGGTGGCGCTGCGCATGCTGTTCTTCATGCCCTATATCCTGGCGGAGATCGCGACCGGGTTGATCTTCAGCTTCGTCTATGACGGCGACTACGGCCTTGTGGCTTCGATCTGGCGCAGCTTCGGCGCCGAGCCTCCGCATCTGCTGGCTTCGACCGATACGGCGATGCTGGCGGTGCTGATCGTGATCGTCTGGAAGTACTTTGGCTTCCACATGATGCTTTTCATCGCAGCGCTCCAGAGTCTCGACAAGAGCCTGGTCGAGGCGGCACGCATCGACGGCGCGACCCGATCGCAAGCCCTGCGACATGTGGTCATTCCCTTGCTCTATCCGACGATAAGGCTCTCCGTGTTCTTCGCCATCGTCGGCTCGCTGCAGCTGTTCGACCTCGTGATGCCGCTGACGCGCGGGGGGCCAGCGGACTCCTCGAACACGATGGTGAGCTTTCTCTACAACAACGGCATCTCGCGCATGCGGGTCGGCTACGGCAGCGCCATCGGCGTCATCCTGTTTGCGATCTGCGTGACCTTTGCCTTCACGTACAAGCGATGGTTCATGCGCGATGAGTAACGCCAGGATCATCCGCGCGCCGTTCGATCCCGCAATGCTGTTCAAGCTGGTGTTCCTCGCCGTCGTTGCCATCATCGTACTGGTGCCGCTGCTCGCGACCTTGTTCGGTGGCTTCAAATCACTCGGCGAATTGCGCGTCAATCCGTTCGGCCTGCCACGTCACTGGGAGTGGCAGAACTATGCTGATATCCTGTTCTCGGCGCGTTACTGGCAGCTCTTGCGCAACTCGCTGATCATCTCGACCCTCACGGTGGCCCTAACCCTGATCGTCGCCTCGATGGCGGCGTTCACCTTTGCCCATATCAGGTTCTTCGGCAGCTCGATGCTGCTGAGCTACCTGACGCTGGGCCTGCTGTTTCCGGCGGCGACAGCGGTGCTGCCGCTCTTCATCAAGGTGCGCGATCTCGGATTGCTCGATACATATTTTGGCGTTGCCCTGCCGCAAGCGGCCTTCGGTCTTGCGATGAGCGTGTTGCTGCTGCGGCGCTTCTTCAAGGACATCCCGTACGAACTGCTGGAAGCCGCGCTGGTCGACGGCTGCAGCTATATCAAATTCTTCCGCTATGTGACGTTGCCCTTATCGCGGCCGATCCTGGCGACCGTCGGTACCATCACCTTCGTCAACAGCTGGAACGCCTATCTGTTGCCGCTGGTGATGCTCAACACGGACGCGCTCTATCCCTGGCCGCTCGGCATCATGGTTTATCAGGGCGAGTATTCGTCCGAGTGGCATCTGATCCTGGCCTTCATCACACTGACCATCCTGCCGACGATCATTATCTTCCTTCTCGCGCAGAAACACATCGTCGCAGGCCTCACTGCCGGCGCGGTCAAGGGATGAACGGCACCTCACGGAGATCACAATGAGAAAAGTCGGCATCGGCATCATCGGCTGCGGCAATATCAGCACCGCTTATCTGAAGGCGGCCCAGCGCTTCCCGGTCATGGAAATCAAGGCGCTCGCCGATATGCGCAGCGACATCGCAGAGCGGCAAGGCGCCGCCTTCGGGCTGCCAGCGATGCGGGTTGATCAGTTGCTCAAGCGGGACGACGTTGAGATCGTCATCAATCTCACCGTGCCACTCGCCCACACCGACGTCAGCCTGGCGGTGCTGAACGCCGGCAAGCACGTTCACTCCGAGAAGCCGCTCGGCATCAACGTCACGGAAGCCCGCAAGGTGATGGAGCTCGCCGCGCAAAAGGGTCTTCGTGTCGGCTGCGCGCCTGATACGTTCCTCGGCGGGGGGCACCAGACGGCGCGCAAGTTGATCGACGATGGTGCGATCGGCAGGCCTGTGGCCGGTAGCGCGTTCTTTGGCTGCCCCGGCCATGAGCGCTGGCATCCGGCGCCGGGTTTCTACTATTTGCGCGGCGGCGGGCCTATGCTTGACATGGGCCCGTACTACATCACCGATCTCGTGCAACTGCTCGGCCCGGTGGCGAGCGTGATGGGCTCGACGGCGCGTCCGAAATCCGAGCGGTTGGTCACCAGTCAGCCGATGAACGGAACGCTGATCCCGGTCGAAGTTTCGACCCATGTCGCCGGCACGCTCGAATTCGAGAGCGGGGCGGTCGTCTCGATCGCGATGAGCTTTGATGTGCCCAAGCACCGACATGCGCCGATCGAGATCTATGGCGACAAGGGCAGCATGCTGGTACCGGACCCGAACCGCTTTGGCGGCGAGGTGCAGGTCGCGAAGACCGGCGGCGAGTGGGAGCCGGTGCCGCTGACCCACGGTCATGTCGACGGCGAGTTCCGTTCCATCGGTGTCGCCGACATGGCCTCCGCGATCCTGAACAACCGGCCGCATCGTGCCAGCGGTGCGCTCGCGTTCCACGTGCTGGAGGTGATGGAAGCGTTCCAGACCTCTGCCGACGAAGGGCGACGCGTCAAGATCGAGAGCTGCGTCGAACGGCCGGCGATGCTGCCGGCCGGGCGTGAAACCGGACAGATCGACTGAGGGAATGACCATGCGCAAGGCAATGATTGTATGGGGCGGTTGGCCGGGGCACGATCCCGATCTCTGTGCTTCGATGATCCGGGGCTGGCTGAAGGCTGAAGGCTTCGAGGTGCGGATCGAAACCACCACCGCCGCGTTCGCCGATCCCGCGATTCACGACCTGTCACTGATCATCCCGATCTACACCATGTCGAAGATCGAGAAGGCGGAAGCGCTCAATCTCTGCGCTGCGGTCCGTAGCGGCGTCGGGCTCGCCGGCCACCATGGCGGCATGGGCGACGCTTTCCGCGATTCTGTCGACTACCAATTCCTGTGCGGCGGGCAGTGGGTTGCGCATCCCGGCAACATCATCGACTACAAGGTCGACTTGACGAAGCCGGATGATCCCATCATGAAGGGCCTGAAGAGTTTCGAGCATCGTTCCGAGCAGTACTACATGCATGTCGACCCCGCCAACGAGGTGTTGGCGACGACGACCTTCACCGGCGAGCACGCACCCTGGATCGAGGGCGTGGTGATGCCCGTGGTCTGGAGGAAGCGATACGGCGCGGGCAGGGTGTTCTATTCCTCGCTCGGCCACCGCGCTTACGAGCTCGACGTACCGGAGATCCGTACGTTGATGATCCGCGGCATGCTGTGGGCGGCCCGCGAATGAATGCTGGTGCGACCCAGCCGGTGCTTCGTGCCACGCTCGAGGACGTCGCGCGCACGGCGGGTGTTTCGCTCGCCACCGTCGACCGCGTCGTCAACCGGCGCGAGGGCGTGCGCGCCAAGACCGTCGCGCGGGTCGAGGCCGCGGTGGCAAAACTCGGCTATCGAGCCGACGTCGCGGCCGCGCGGCTTGCCCGCGGGCAGACGTTCCGCTTTGCCTTTGTGCTGCCGACGGGTAGCAACAGCTTCATGACCAACCTGACCGAGCAGGTCCAGCGCACCGCGGACTGGCTCGCCGGCCAGCGCGGCTTCATTGATATCCTGCATGTCGACGTGTTCGATCCGGACGTACTCGCTGCCGCACTGGAAAATCTCTCGCCGGTGTATCAGGGCGTCGCCGTCATCGCGCTCGATCATCCCAGGGTGCGCGCCGCGATCGACGAACTCACCACGCGCGGGGTCGCTGTGGTGACCCTTGTGTCGGACGCGCCGAGCTCGCGCCGGCTGCACTATGTCGGCATCGACAACCCGGCGGCAGGCCGCACCGCTGCAACGCTGATGGGACGGTTCCTCACTGGTCGCGAGGGGACGGTGGCCGTGATCGCGGGATCGTTGTCGCTGCGCGATCACACCGAGCGGCAATTCGGCTTCCACCAGATCCTGTCCAGCGAGTATCCGAACCTGCTCGCGCTGCCGGTGATCGAGGGCCGCGACGACAGCGAGCGCACGCGGGAGCTCACTGCGGCACTGCTCGCGCGCCAGCCCGATCTGCGCGGCATATACTGCTGCGGCGCCGGCAACCGTGGCATCGCCGATGCGCTCGAGGCCTCGGGACGCGCGCGCGAGGTGGTCTGGATTGCCCATGAGCTGACTCAATACACACGGCGTTTCCTGGTCCGCGGCGCGCTCGATGCTATCATCAACCAGGATCCCGGCCACGAGGCACGGTCTGCGGCGCGAGTCCTGCTCGCGCATTGTTCGGGTGAGCCCATCAGCCCCGACCAGGAGCGCATCCGCATCGACATTTTTCTGCGGGACAATCTGCCGTAACCTTTGAGTCGCCTGCGGAGCGCATCAGAAGCTCGCGGCCATTGCGGCCAGACGTTGGTGGGCGCGTTCGCGGGCCGCCTCGATCGGCTGTTGCGGTCCGGTGGTTGGTCCGATTGGAATGAAACGGACATTGTTGATCCCGACAAAACGCAAAATTTCGCGCAGGTAAGGTGTTGCCATGTCGATGCGCCCGCGGTTCATTCCAGTGGCGAAATCGCTGCCACTGGCAATGATGACGATGGTCGGCCGGTCCTTCAGCAACGGGACATACCCCAGCGACGGATCGAACCGGAAGGTGAGCCCGGGCTGGACGATGACGTCGAACCATTGCTTGAGCTTATAGGGAATGCCGAAATTCCACATGGGCGTGGAAATCAACACCCGCTCGGCAAGCGCCAAGCGCACCGCCATCCGCTCGGCCTCCGCGAAGCTGTCCCGCTGCGCGTCGTTAAAGGACTGCGCCTTCATCCGTGCATATTTGCCTCGACAATAGGGCCTGAAAACTCCGGCAGGCGCTCGCGCCAGAGATCCATGACGTCCACGTCCCAATCGGGCCGAGCTTGGCGAAAGCCATCGAGGAAAACGCGGGCGCCGGCGCTTGACCAGGAGTCGTCGCGGGGCGAGCAGGACAGGTGCAGGAGCTTCGCCACCGCTCATCCCAGCGCTTTGATGACCGCATCGGCCCTGGTCACGACGGCGACGTTCTGCATGGCGAAGTTGATCGACGCGGCGTGCCAATCGGCGTTCATGGTCGAGCAGCAATCCTCAGGAACGATCATGAAGTAGCCCTTGTCGGCACCGGTTCGCGCCGTGTGCTCGACCGACATGTTGGTCCAGGCGCCGGTGTTGATGATCATGTCGCGGCCGGTGGCTCTCAGGATCGTTTCGAGCTTCGTGCCTTCCCAGGCGCTCATTCGCACCTTCTCGACCACGAAATCGCCGGGCCGTGGTTCGAGACCTGAAACCGGTGCCGCGCCCCAGCTTCCGCGCACCATCGCCTTGCTGTCGACGAGACCCTCGAACAGTGGCGCATTCAGAGTCACGCCGGGCGCGCCGGGCTCAACGACGAACCAGACATGGATGACGGCGACGCCGCGCGCCCGCGCGGTTTCGGCCACGCGGCGGACGTTCTCGACGACATGCTGCTGGCGCGCATGCCCGGGCGCGCCGGAATCGGCAAAGGCGCCACCGTCCATGATGACGTCGTTCTGGAGGTCCTGGATGATCATGGCGCAGCGTCGCGGGTCGAGCTGCATCTCGCCGTCGGCGAGGACGGGTGCAGCGGAAGCAGAGCCGGCCGCCGCTGTGCCGCCGCCTCGCTTGCCGCTCATATAGGGCTCGTGGCGCGGTCCGACCTTGGTGGGAATGGCATAGACCGAGTGCGTCGAAGTCAGGTACAGCGTGCGGAAATCCGGCCCGCCCCAGGTAAGGTTGGCGACAAGCTCGGGCAGGCGGAGCTTGCCGAGCAGCTCGCTGCGCGGCGAATAGACCCACACGCCGCCGGGTGCCGTGACCCAGATGTTGCCGTGCTGGTCGCACTTCATGCCGTCGGGCAAGCCGGGCTCGAGCTCGGAGCGGATGCCGCTCGCGAACACACGCGCACTCGACAGCGAGCCGTCGCCGTTGACATCGAATACGCGGATCAGTGCCTGCACGGTGTCGTTGACATAGAGCAGTTTCTCGTCGGGCGAGAAGCACAGCCCGTTCGGCTGGTCGAACAGATTGCGGTCCACGACGAGCTTCGGCTCGGCGCCGGGCACCACGCGATAAACGCCCTGGAAACCGAGCTGCCTTGGCCGCTCGACGCCATAGACCGGCATGCGGCCATACCAGGGATCCGAGAAATAGATCGCGCCCGAGGAGTGCACGCAGACGTCATTGGGACTGTTGAGCTCCTGTCCCCCAAAGTGCGAGGCCAGCACCTCGCGCCGCCCATCCGGCCGCTCGCGGATCAATGACGACGTCGCGTGCTCGCAAACGATCAAACTGAGTTCGGCGTCATAGGTCATGCCGTTGCATTTGTTCGAGGGACGCTTGACCTCGGCGACGCCTCGCCGCGCATCCCAGCGCCGACGCACGTCGGCCGGCATGTCCGAGAACAGCAGATAATGATCGACCGGATGCCAGATCGGTCCCTCCGTGAAGTCAAAACCGGTGCCGATCTGCGCGACTGGTGCGTAGGGGTCAATCAGGGTCTCGAATTCGGAGCGTAAGGTGACGTGCGTCATCATCCATCCTCTGGCGTCTAAGCTGGAAACCAGTTGCGCTGGGGCAGGGACTGCACGACCGGCCCAGGCACCTGGTCGTGGAGTCGGCCGACGACGTTGCCACCTTCGATCTTGGCGGGACGGTCATGGACCGGCAGCAGATATCGCGAATTGCTGAGCAGCTTCTTGATGGCGGCCTTCTCGGCGCGCTTGGTGGTGCCGTGATTGCCGGTGGTGCGCGGCTCCCAGTCGTGGATCTCGTTGAAGGGCGTCACGATCTGGTCGTTGAAATCATAGATGACGTCGCCGCAGATCGTGGCGATGCCGTCGGCGGTTTCGACGATGATGTTCATCGAGCCCTCGGTATGCGCATTCGCAGCGTCGCAGTAGACGCCCGGCATCAGCTCGATGGGACCTGTGATCTCAAGGTCGAGAAAGCGCAGGGCACTCTTGGTGTGCAGACGGTCGATCAGATGCTTAATATCCGGCGCCGGATATTGCGGATGCATCAGGCCGGACACGGAGTATTCAAGCTCCCGACGGTTGAGGACGACAGTCGTGTTCATCGGAAACAGATCGTCCTTGCCGGCGTGGTCGATGTGCAGATGGGTGTGGCAGACGAAGCGCACATCGCCCATCCGCACGCCGTGCCGTGCAAGCTGGTTTTCGATCATGTGCTCGTGATACTGCAGGCCGCGCATGCCCAGCGTTTCCATGATCTGGTTGGAGCGGTAACCCGTATCGACCACCACCGGATCCTTGCCGCCGAGGATCAGGAAACCGAGGGTGAGGACGCGGCGGGTGCGGCCGCAATCGCGGCCGAGAACCAAAAAGCTCGATTCCAGCTCAATATCGCCATAGTCCAGAATCTTGATCTCCAGCGGCATTCCGTCCCTCCCTGTGTCCGTTCTCGTTGTTTCCTCGGCGCTCAGAGCCGATAGACGCGCATGGCAGTGGTTCTGAAAACGGCTTCGCGCTGATCATCGCGTAGCGGCGCCGCGGCGACACGGAATGCATCAATCAACTCGCGGTAGTTGGTCCACAATTTCTCGATCGGAAAATTCGAGCCGAACAGGCAGCGTTCGGCGCCGAAGATCGCAATCGTATCGGTCAGGACGGATGCGATATGCGCGGGGTCGTTGCGGTGGATGAAGGTTCCGAGCCCCGACAGTTTCGACACGATGTTCGGGCATGCGGCGAGGCGGGCCATGCCGGCGCGCCACGCAGCGCGGCCTGGGGGTGAAAGGTCCTCCAGCATGCCGGCGTGCTGGAGGATAAAGGTCACCTTCGGGCAAGATTCCACAAGGCGCGCGGCGTCCGGAATCTGCGGCGTGAACACCTGAAGGTCAAAGCTCCAGCCATAATCCGCAAGGCGGGCGATGTTGCGCTGGATCATGGGATCGGTGCAGAGATCCGGCCGCGCGGCGAAGCGATAAAGCGGGTTCTCGTGCCAATGCAGTTGCATGCGAACGCCGCGTACGAGGGCATAGCGCTTCAGGCGATCGAGCTGTGGACGCACGTCATCCACTGAAAAGTCGGCGTAAGCTACGATGGCATGCGGCCAGCCGTGCTCCTCGGCGGTCTGCTGCACCCAGGCGGCCTCGTCCTCGAAGCGGTCATTGGCCCAGTTGGTCTGGACATAGACTGAGCGGGTGACGCCGCTGCCTTCGAGGTCGCGGAGATATTCCCCGATCGGGTAATCGCGCCGGATCGGCTCGTATGGACCGAAGATGCGCGGCTGCATCGGACCGACCAGCCAGGGCAGGTCAGCCTGGCGCCAGATATGATGGTGCCCATCGACGATGTCCGTCACGCAACTCTCCTCTGTCCCAGCGCCAGCACATGCGCGACGATCGACGCGCTCGATCCACCATCGACCAGGTCGTCGACGAAGCGCTCGATCGCGACCAGCGCTTCGGTCTGCGGCCGAAAGCCGGGACCGGCCGCGAGCGGCGTCAGCCAGCTCACGCGCCACGCACGGCGCGATAGTTTCTCGACCGCATCGCGCAGCGCGTCGGGTTCGCCCCGCTCCAGGCCGTCGGAAATAATGATCACGGCAGCTCCTCGCGCGTATCCGCCAAAGCGGGGCACGGCGAGAAAGGCCTGAAGCGCCTCGCCGATCCGGGTGCCGCCGTCCCAGTCGCTGACCACATAGGCCGCGGCCTTGAGCGCCTGCTCGCGGCGCTTGAGACGCAACGGGCGGGTGATGCGGGTCAGCCGCGTGCCGAAGGTGAAGACCTCGACATTGGGTGCCGCCTGCACCAGCGTGTGCGCGAACTTCATATTCTCTTCTGTGCGCGTCTTCATCGAGCCGGAGACGTCAATCAGAAGCAACACCTTGCGTGGGCGGTGCCGCCGCTTCAAACGTCCCAGCCGGAGGATTTCGCCGTCGCTGCGAATGGAGTCGCGGAGAGTGCGGCGCAAATCCGCGTAGGGTCCGCTGCGAGCCCGCATGCGGCGATGGCCGCGCCGCTTCGGCAGGCGCCTGGGCGCCTCGCTGGACAGCCGGCGCAGCGCATCGGTGGTGGAGAGCTGCGCAAAGCGGCGCTCGACCAGCGCTTCGGCGCGCGCAGCTGCGAGACCGGACTGATTGGCTTCGTCCGACAACAGTGGCTCGTCGTTTCCACGGGCCTCCTCTTGGAGCCGAACTGTCTCGTCGTCCTCGCCGTCATCGACGCGCTCGATTGCCTCGTTTCCGCGAAAGTGCAGATCGAACAGCCGGTCGAACGTTGCGCGACGCTCCGGTGGAGGGGCCAGTGTTGCAAGGGCCGCCTGCCGAATGTCTTCCAGGCTGCGGGGACCGAGCAACTGGATCGCGGCCAGGAACGAGGTCGTCTGTTCCGGTGCGACGGCAAACCTGTTGGTTCGCAACAAGCCGACGAACGAGATGAAAACACGCGCAGCGCGCGGCAGTTCGGGTTCGGCGCTCATGCAGAGGCCTCCGCCAGCAGGGCGTCGAGGCGCGGCGAAATGAAATGCAGATCCTCCTCGTCTTTCAGGGCAACCCCAATCGAGCGCCTGAAGGCATCGGGCCACCGTGCGCCGCCCTTGTGCAGCAGCGTGGCGGCCTCAGCCCAGTCAACGGCCTCGGCGATCCCGGGCGCCTTGCTGAGCGGCTCGCGTCGCAGCTTCTCGACGGCGGCGACGACGGCCCGCGCGGTCCCCTCGGCGACGCTGGAGGCCCGCATCATCACGATGCGGGCTTCGCGCTCCGCCGAGGGATAGTCGATCCAGTGATAGACGCACCGCCTCCGCAACGCTTCATGAAGATCCCGCGTGCGGTTTGAGGTGAGGACGACGACCGGGCGCTCAGAAGCCCGCACCGTGCCGCGCTCCGGGATCGAGATCTGAAAGTCGGACAGAAACTCGAGCAGGAAGGCTTCGAATTCCTGGTCGGCGCGATCGATTTCGTCGATCAGCAGCACAGTCGAGTCAGGCGCGCGCAGTGTCGCCAGCATCGGTCGCTCGATCAGAAAGGTTTCGTCGTAGATGTCGATGCTCTCATCGCCGGCCTGGCGGATGGCGAGCATCTGGCGCGGATAGTTCCATTCGTAGAGTGCTGCGGATGCGTCGATGCCTTCGTAGCATTGCAGGCGGATCAGGCGGCGGCCGAGGACGGCGGCGATGGCTTTGGCGGCTTCGGTCTTGCCGACGCCCGGCGCACCCTCGAGCAGCAATGGTTTGCCCAGCGCCAGCCCGAGATAGGCCGCGGTCGCCAGCCCCTCGTCGGCGAGGTAATAGGCGGCCCGAAGCGCCTTCTCCAGTGCCTCGGGGCTGTCGATGCCGACGATGTTGCTGCGGACGGCCATCGCGACCTCAGCGCCGCGCCTGAGGGCGCGCGCCGCCCTCGGCCTTGATCGCGCGCAGCACCTTCTCCGGCGTAATCGGCAGATCGTCGATGCGAACGCCGACGGCGTTGAAGATGGCGTTCGCAACGGCCGGCAATACCGGATTCGCGCACATTTCCCCGGGGCCTTTGGCGCCGAAGGGACCATCGGGAGCGGGGCGTTCCAACACGGCGATGTCGTGTGGGCAGATGTCGCCAGGACCAGGCATGACATATTCGACGAAGTCGCGAGGGCCGTGGACAGGGTCGGGATAATAGGGTTCAGGCGTCTCGTAGAGCGCGTGACTGACGCCCATCCAGGCGCCGCCGACGAGCTGTTGCTCGACCAGGCGCGGGTTGAGCGCGCGGCCGAGCTCGTAGGCAGAGTCCATGCGGATCATCGTGACCTCGCCGGTCTCGTCGTCGACCTCGACCTCGGCGACAAGACAGGCATGGGCGTAGCAGGTCGCCGGCGACATCTCGCCGGTTTCCGGATCGACATTGGACAGAGGAACCAGGAAGATGCCACGGCCAGAGATGGTCTTGCCCTGCTTGAACTGCGCCGCGATGGCGACGTCCTTGGTGGAGATCGAGCGGTGCGGCGCGCCCTTGACGTGGATGTTCCCCCGGCCGTCGGTTTCGAGATCGGCGGCGTTGACCTCGAGTTCCTCTGCGGCGGCCTCCATCATCACGCCGCGCGCCTCGCGCGCTGCCGCCATCACGGCATTGCCGACGCGATGGGTGCCGCGCGAAGCGAACGAGCCCATGCAATGCGGACCGGTGTCGGAATCGGCGGTGTCGACGTAGACGTCCTCGACGGGTACGCCGAGCGTCTCTGCGCAGATCTGCCGCGTGACCGACTTCATGCCTTGGCCGAGATCGATCGAGGAAAGCGCCACGGTGAATTTACCGCTCGGATTGGAGTGAACCAGGGCTTGGCTGGGATCGCCGCCGAGGTTCATGCCGATGGGATAATTGACCGACGCGATGCCGCGTCCGCGATGTCGGGTCATCTCAACGCCTCCTGGTGCCGAACACGGATGAGAATCGGCCCGCCCCATGCGAGGGCGCTGCCGGTCGCGGTGGCTGTGGGGGGGGCGGCGGGGGCTCACGCGGTGGTTCGCGCAAGGCGGTCGTCGGCTGGCGATCATAAGTCGTGCGCTGCTGCGTTGGCGCAGTTGTACCTCCGCGGGTGTCAGTCGGCGTCCGCGGGACGGCGGCGCGGCTGCCGCCGCCGTCTTTGCGGGAGGAGGCACGCTTGAACTCGTCGCGGATCGGCCATTTGGCCTTTTCGGCGGCGACCTGGACGCACTCGATCAGCGCCGTGTTCTTGGCCTCGCGCCGGTGCGCCTTCATGTCGCCGTCGCGATAGGCATTGAGGATGCGGAACTCCATCGGATCCATGCCGACGAGGTTCGCGAGCTTGTCCATCTGGCACTCGATCGCAAAATCCATGGCGGTGACGCCGAAGCCGCGCATCGCGGTTGCCGGCGTACGGTTGGTGAAGACGCAGTAGACGTCGCCATAGACGTTAGGGATGGTGTAGGGTCCTGGCAGGTGGGCTGCGCATTTCACCGCGGCATAGCTCGAGAGCCGCGTATATGCACCGCTGTCGAAATATGCGCGGATCTTTCGCGCAACGACGCGGCCGTCGCGCATCACGCCATCCTTGATGTAGATGCGCTCGGCGCCGCGCGGCGGACCGTATTGCATCTCTTCTTCGCGTCCGAACACGTAGCGCACGGGACGTCCCGTCAGCATCGCACCCAGGATGCATAAAGGTTCGGTCAGCGTGTCCACCTTGCCGCCAAAGCCGCCACCGACGGTGCCGCCGATGAAATGGAAGGTGTTGGAGGGGACGTCGAGAATCTTGGCGCAGGTGTCGACCGAGAAGAACAGCGCCTGGGTCGAGGTATAGACGACATACCGACCGTTGGTGTCGGGCGCCGCGATCGAGCCGTTGGTTTCGGTCGGCGCGTGCTCGATAGGCGACATCTGGTAGCGCTGTTCGAGCACGTGATCGGCGCTCGCGAGTGCGGCATCGGCGTCGCCGAAGCGGAGTTTCTGGTGATCGTACGTGTCGTGATAAATGAAGGCATTCTTCGGATAGGTCTCGTTGACGACGGGCGCGCCGGCCTTCAACGCATCTTCAACGTCGAACACGGTCGGCAGCGGCTCATAGTCGATCCGCACCTTTGCGATCGCCTCGAACGCCGCGCGCTCGCTATCGGCGACGATGGCCAGGATCGGCTCCCCCTTGTAGCGAACTTTGTCGACAGCCAGCGACGGCTCGTCGTCCCTGCCGAAATTGATCAGGCTCAAGAGCGTATTGAGGTTGCGGGGCACGTCGGAGCCGCGGATGATCCGGCGCACGCCGGCTGAGCGCTCGGCGTCCGCGGTGTCGATCCGCCGGATTCTTGCATGCGAATGGGTCGAGCGAACGACTTTCAGGTGCAGCATGCCCTGAAGCTTGTGGTCGTTGAAATAGCTCGACGTCCCCGTGACATGGCCGAGCATGTCCTGGCGCTGCGTGCCCTTGCCGATCTCGTTGAGATTGTCGTCGCGCTCGTCGGCGAAAATGTCTTTGCGCAATTCCAGCATGATCTGGTCCTTCAGGCGCTCACCCGGCCGCCGGAAGCGGCGAGGATGGCGTTGATGATCGGCTCGTAGCCGGTGCACCGGCAGATGTTGCCGGAGATCGCCTCGACGATCTCGGCGCGGCTCGGCGAGGGATTGCGATCAAGCAATGCCTTGGCAGCCATCAGCATGCCCGGCGTGCAATAACCGCACTGGGCAGCAAAATTCTCGGCGAAGGCGCGCTGCAGCGGATGGAGGTTCGGTCCCTGCTTCAGGCTATCCAGCGTCTCGACGGAGCGGCCGGCAACGGTCTCGGCCAGCGTCAGACAGGAGAGATGAAGCTCGCCGTCGATCAGGACGCTGCAGGTGCCGCAGCCCCCCTGGCCGCAACCGAACTTCGGCGTCATGTCGCCGATCAATTCGCGAAGCGCGACGAGCAGGTTGGTGCCACCATCGACGAAAATGGCGACATCGCTGCCGTTGTGACGAAATTGCAGGGCAGTCTTGGCCATACGATCTATTCCTGACCCAAGAGAAGACGACGCAGATGGACGCCGACGATCTCGCGGCGGTACCAGGCGCTGCCGAGCGCGTTGTCGGACGGCGATGTTCCTTCCGCGGCTGCGGAGGCTGCGGCCGCTACCGTCGCGGCATCGAGCGCGCGGCCTTCCAGGGCGCGTTCGGCCGCCCGCGCACGTATTTGCGTCGGCGCCATCGATCCCAATGCAATTCGCGCCCCGGCGATCCGTCCGCCACTGATAGGCAGATGCGCGGCGAGCGTGATGACCGAGCCGCCCTTGGGCTTGATCCGTGCGATCTTGCGGTAGCGAAAAGCCTCCGCGTTTGTCGGTCGCGTGCACGACACCGACAGCACGAGCGCACCCGCCTGCCTTTCACGTGACTGCAAGAACTCCTCAATTGGAATGTCGCGCGATCCAAAGCCGCCTTGCAGGGCTACGGTGGCATCGAGCGCAAGCATGGCGACGGTGAAATCGCCATAGGGGTTGGGCGCGAACAGATTGCCGCCCACCGTACCCATGTTGCGCACCGCCGGGCCGCCGATCGAGCGGGCAGGAGCGTGCAGGAAAGCGAGGTCGCGCTCACCCAGAATCCTGGCGAAAGTTACGCCAGCACCCAGTGTGATCCGCGGGCCGGAGGGATCGATGCGCGTCAAGGCTTGGTCATTGGCGCGCACGACGGTTGAGATCGAGATGTCGCCTTCGTTCAGTGCGCGCATCACCAGCGTGCCGCCACCGAGATAGCGTGCGTTGCGATCGGACGACAGCGCGGCCCCGGCATCGCTCGAGCTCGTGAAGGTCTTCACCGTCACAGTCATGTTGACACAGCCTCCTTGAGGTACCGCCGGATCGCTTCGAATCCCGCCTGGTAGATATCTTCCGCGACCATGTGGGTGATCCGGTCCTTGTCCTCGGGCCGTGCCGAAAAGCGGGATTCCCAGTGCCAGAAGGTGCGGTCGCCATCCGTGACGGGCAGCAGGCGGACGTGGGCCACGTAGTTGAACATCGGGACCGGCGTATCGAGCAGGCAATAGCTGAAGGTCTGCTCCAGATCCGACAGCGTCAGCAATTGCTCGCGCAGCTCCGAGCCGTCCTGCAGCTTGAAGCGCCTGACACAACCGATCTTGTCCGAAGCCTGCGCGCGCTCGATCGTGGAGGTCGCGACCGCCGGATGCCAGCGATCGTGCCCGTTGAAGTCGCGCAGCACGGCCCACACGGAGCCGGTCGGCGCATCCAGGATCGTGCTCTTGACGATATGCGGCACGGCGCTCAGCCTCCGAACTGGCGCTTGAGGGCGTCGAAGCCGCCCTGGAACACGCCGCCGCCGATATTCGCGACGAGCTCCGCCTCCCGCTCGGGTGCGCAGTCGAACTCGGCGGTCCATTCCATGAAGGTCTGGTCGCCATCCGTGACCGGCGTCAGCCGAAGCGTCGCGACGTAGTCCTCGACCCCCATCGGGGATTCGAGGATCGAGTAGGTGCAGAACATGTCGTAATCGGACAGGCCGAGCAGCTTTTCCCGGATACGATCGCCGTTGCGCAGGCGAAAATCCCTGACGCAGCCGATCTTGTCGGAGGGCTCGCCGCCCTCGATGCGGCTTTCCGCAATCGCGGGATGCCAGTTCGGCAGACCGTTGAAGTCGCGTACCCGCGCCCAGACGCGATCGTTGCGTGCGTTGACGACGGTTGAGACATAGACCCGGGCCATGGTGCGATCTCAGCTCTTCTTCCGAGGGCTGCGCTCGCCGGGCGGCTCGCCGTCGGACGAAGGCGAGGGCGCAGCGGTTGGCTTCTCGCCGCCGCCGCCCTTGCGCGCGGAGTCCTTGATGCCCTGCATGTCGCGAGCTTCTCGGATCAGGCCTGGCATCTTGGCGAGGCTGCCGCCTTCGACGCCGATGTCCGCAAGAAGCGAGTCGATCAGCGGCGCCTGGACGCGATAGCGCAGCGCCGAGTCGATCACCTCGTCGGTCGCGCTCCGGCCGCCATTGCCGCCATGGCCGTTGCCGTTGAGGCCGTCGACCTGGAGGATGCGGATGCCCTCGATCTTCTCCATCGGCTTGACGCTCTCACGGACGATGCCCTCGATGCGGTCGAGCAGCTTTCTACGGAACAGCGAGTAGCGCGCCTGGTCCGTCAGCACGTTCTCGGCCTCGTTGAGCATACGCTGCGCCTCGGCCTCGACCGCGGCGCGGATCCGTTCCGCTTCCGCGGCAATTCGCGTCTCCTCGGCCTGCTTCTCGGCGATCAGGATCTCCACGGTCTTGCGACGCTTCGCGATCTCGCTCTCGCGCGCGGTAATGACGCGCTCGGTAGCCTCAGTGGCATGCACCCGCGCCTCCTCGGCCGAGGTCTTGGCCGCGGATTCCTCCAACGACTTCAGGTGGATGGCAATCGCCTTCTCCATCAGAACGGTCTCGACCTCCTTCTCACGATTGATTTCAAGCTTGCGCAGCTCGCGCTCGCGGCCGATGCGGGCCTCGTCGAGGCCGCGATCGGAGGCAATGCGGGAGCGCTCGACCTCTTCACGCGCGGCAATCTCGGCTTCCTGCAGCGACTGGACGCGAGCGACTTCGAGCTGTTCGATCGAACGGCGACGTTCGATCCGCGCCGCCTCCAGCGCATGCTCGCGCGAGACGTCCGTGGTCTCGACCTCCTTGCGCGCGACAATCTCGGCCTGCCTGACCTGGCGGTCGGCGTCGATGCGCTCGGACTTCTTGGTCGAGAGCGCGATGACCCGGTCCTCATCCGCGATCTCGATCGCCTTCTTGTGCTCGATGTTGAGGACTTCGCGCTTCTTGGATGACGTGATCCGCTCGGCTTCGAGCGCGAGATCGACGCCGATCCGCTGGCGCTCGATGGTGTCGCGCCGCTTCAACTCGGCCGCCTCGAGCACGGCTGTGCGCTCGATCTCGAGCGCGCGTGTGTCACGCTCCGCCTGAATACGCTCGGCTGCAACAGACTTCTCCTGCGCGATCCGCGCGGCTTCGATGGCTTCGCGTGAGGCGATGTCGGCTTCCTCGACGGCGCGGTTGCGGGCGATTTCCAGCGACCGAACGCGTTCTTGTTGGGTGATGCGGGCAGCTTCCGTGGCTTCGCGTGCCGTGACCTCTGCGACTTCCAGCGTCTGATTGCGTTCGATCTCCAACTGCCGGGTATTCTGCTCGACCGCGATGCGCTCGACGGCGAGCCTATGCTCGCGGTCGATGCGCGCCGCCTCGACCGCACGCTGCGCCTCAATCTCGGCTTCCTGGATGTTACGCACCTGCTGGATCTCCAGCGCACGGGTGCGCTCATCGGATGCGATGCGCTCGACATTGACAATCATGGTCTGGGCGATGCGGGCCTTCTCGGTCGTCTCGCGGGCAGCGATCTCGGCTTCGTCCACGGCGCGCGTCCGGTCGATCTCGCGGCGCCGGGTCTCCTCTTCGTTGGCGATGCGGGCGTCGGTCACGACGCGGTCTTGCTGGATACGCGCTTTCTCGATCGCCTCGCGGGCGGCGATCTCGGCTTCCTCGATGGTTTGCATCCGCTCGATTTCGCGCTGGCGCACCTCGCGCTCGGAGGCGATGCGGCTGGTATCGATCGAACGCTGGTTGGCGATCCGGGTCTTCTCGATTTCCTCCCGTGCGAGCAGCTCCTTCTCCTCGATGGTGCGGGTGCGCTCGATCTCCCGCTGACGGGTCTCACGCTCCGAGGCGATGCGGGCTTCGGCGATCGCCTGGTCGTTGGCGATTCGCGCCTTCTCGATGGTTTCACGGGCGGAAATCTGCGCTTGTTCCGCTTCGGTCTCGCGCAGGGCCCGCTCGCGCGCGACCTCGGTGCGTTGCAGGGCGCGGCGCATCTCGATGTCACGTTCCTGTTCGAGGCGCGCCGTCTCGCTTTCGCGCTCGATCTCGAGAGCCTGCCGCTCGGCCTCCAGGTTGCGAGAGCGGATCTTGATCATCGAATCCTGCTCGATGTCGTTGCGCAGCTTGCGCTTGGCCTCGATGTCCTCCATCAGGCGGGTCAGACCTTCGGCGTCGAAACGGTTCGAGGGGTTGAAGAATTCGAGATCGGTCTGGTCCAGATCGGTGATCGCGACTGACTCCAGCTCGAGTCCGTTCTGGGCGAGGGCCTCTGCCGCGTTTGCCTTGAGGCGGGCGACGTACTCGCCGCGCTGTTCGTGCATCTGCTCGAGGGTCATCTCCGAGGCAACGGAACGAATGGCCGAGATGAATTTGCCGGCGAGCAGGGCGTGGAGCTGTTCGGGCTCCATGGTACGGCGGCCGAGCGTGGCGGCCGCGATAGACACGGCTTCGCGGGTCGCCTGCACGCGGACATAGAAATCGGCCTCGATGTCGACGCGCATGCGGTCTCGGGTGATCACGGCATCCTGGCGGGAGCGCACGATGCCCATCGGCTGCACGTTCATGTTGACGGGCGTGTAGTCGTGGATGAACGGCAGCACGAACGCGCCGCCGTTGATCACGACGCGCTCGCCGAGCAGGCCGGTCCGGACGAATGAGGTCTCCTTGGACGAGCGGTGGTAGAGCCAGTTCACGATGTAGACGCCGACCACGATCACCACGACGGCGACGATCAGCCAGAGGATCAATTCACCGACCAGAGTCCCTGACATGTTTCTCTCCCTCGACCTCTCGGCGTTATCGCGCGCCGATCGCCTTGAATTTGCGAACCTGATCCGTCAGCGCCCGCTCGACCGGCAGCCGTTCCATCGAGGAGGCGCCGTAGAAGCCGTGGCAATTGCGTGTGTTCCTCATGATGAAATCGGCATCATCCGGATCGGAGATTGGTCCACCGTGAGCGAGCACCAGAATGTCCGGATTGACGCCGAGTGCGGCGGAGGCCCAGGTGTCGATGTGCGCTGGGCAATCCGTCAGCTTGAGCGCTGTCTGCGCGCCGATGGTGCCCCCGGTCGTCAGGCCCAGATGACAGACGATGATATCCGCGCCCGCGATCGCCATCGCGGCAGCTTCCTTCTCGCTAAAGACGTAGGGCGTCGTCAGCAGGTCCTTCTCACGCGCCTTTGCAATCATGTCGATCTCGAGCGCATAGGACATGCCGGTCTCTTCGAGATTGGCGCGGAACACGCCGTCGATAAGGCCGACGGTCGGAAAGTTCTGCACGCCGGCGAAGCCGAGCGCTTTCAATTGGTCCAGGAAAAGATCCATGTCGCGGAACGGATCCGTGCCATTGACGCCGGCGAGCACTGGCGTCCTGGAGACGACGGGCAGCACTTCGCCGGCCATCTCCAGCACGATGGCGTTGGCGTCGCCGTAAGCCATCAATCCCGCGAGTGAGCCTCGGCCAGCCATGCGGTAGCGGCCGGAATTGTAGATGACGATGAGGTCGACACCGCCAGCCTCCTCGCATTTGGCCGAAAGGCCGGTGCCGGCGCCGCCGCCGACGATCGGCTCGCCGCGCCTTGCCATGTCGCGGAAGCGCTTCAACAGTGCAGCGCGTTCAAACCGTGCCATCGGTCACCTCGCTAGTCTCCGGCGCGCCCCAATGCGGCCGAACAATGTTCGGAACGCGCTGACAATGGTGGAGGCGAACTCGGGGTCATTGATGTTCTTGGGAACGCGGATAAGCTGACGGTTGGCGGTCTGCCGCACGTTGCGCTCCAGCGTGCGGAACAGCGCCGCATCGGCATCCGGATCCCAGAATGGCTGTCCTCGCGCGTCGAGCGCGGAGACGCCGCCCTCGGGCAGGAAGAAGCGCACCGGCCCGTCCATCCGGTTGAGTCGATCGGCGATCCAGTGCCCCATGCGCTCGTTCTCCTCCGCCGTGGTCCGCATCAGTGTGACCTGCGGGTTGTGGACGTGGAATTTCCTGCCGCGGTAGCGCTCCGGGATCGTCTCAGGAGCGCCGAAATTCACCATGTCCAGCGCGCCCGCCGAGCCGACATAAGGCACCCGGCTGCGGATGATGGCGCCAAAGCGGTCGTCGGTGGCCGGGAACACGCCACCCATCAGGAGGTCCCCGACCTCCGTGGTCGTGAGGTCGATGACGCCTGCGACCTGCCCGGAATCGACGAGCTTCTCCATTGAGCGTCCGCCGACGCCGGTGGCGTGGAAGACGAGGCACTCGAAATCCTCGCGCAAGTCGGCCGCGATCTTCTGCACCGCCGGCGTGGTGACACCGAACATGGTGATGCCGACCGACGGCAATCCGCTTTCGTCGCGATCCTTTCGTGCATGCTGATCCAGGCGCGCCTTGACCATGCCGGCGAGCGCGTTGGCGCCGTTGGCCAGCACGGCGCGCGAGATCGAGTTGAGGCCCTGCACGTCGGCGACCGAATGCATCATGGTGATGTCCGCGGGGCCGACATAGGGCCCGACGTCACCGGAGGCGACGGACGAGACGATGAGCTTCGGCACCCCGACGGGAAGGGTCCGCATACCGGGCGCGACCAGTGACGCTGCGCCCGAGCCGCCCGCCGAAATCACGCCGGCAACATTGCTCTGGCGCCGCAGCCAGCTGGCGAAGGCCTCGGCCATCGCGGTGACGGCGGCGCCCCGGTCGGCTCCAAATACCGCCGATCCGCCGCGACCGTGGTTCAAGGCGATCTCCTGGGCGGAGACGTCGCTGGCCGCGTGTCTGCCGCTGGTGGAGATATCGACCAATCGGGTTCGCAGGCCGGTCCCGGCGATGATGTCGCGGATGAAGCGGAGCTCCGTGCCCTTGGTGTCGAGCGTACCGACGACGAGCACGACCGGAGGGCCCTGCGTTTGCGTCGCAACCGGTTCGCGCGCTCGCCGTGCCGTCTCGTCGAGACGCATCACCTGTGTCGAGAACGTGCGGGCCGCGGCCTCGATGCGGGCGATCGGCACCGGTTGCGACCAGCGAGTCGGCGGCGTCGGGTTGGAGATGTAGATGCGGATCGCGCCGCCCGGCCGCGTTTGCGGCGGAGAAGGTTTCGCTTCCGTATCCGCCGGCGGCACGTCGAGGTCGAGCTCGAGTCCGGCGTGCATTCCGACACCGAGCAGGCGCTGCTGCAGCTCGCGATCGGCGGCAAGCCGCACCGAATCGATGATGCGGTTGACGCGGCCGTTGACCATGATCGCGACGTTGCCCGACACGGCGGTCGCCACCCCGATATTCTGCTCGATCACGAGCACGGACATGTCGCCGTCCTCGCCAAGCCGTAGCAGCATCTCCTCGACCTGGGCCACGATGACGGGCGCGAGCCCCTCGGTGGGCTCGTCCATGATCAGGAGCCGCGGGTTGGTGAGCAACGCGCGCGAGATCGCGAGCATCTGTTGCTCGCCGCCGGAGAGCTGGCCGCCGCCGTGATCCTTGCGCTCGGCCAACCGCGGAAACGTCTTGTAGATGCGCTCGACCGTCCAGGCGCCGCGGCGCAAGCCGGCGGCAAGCCGCAGATGCTCGTCGACGCTGAGTGAACGCCACAGCCGCCGTCCCTGCGGAACGTAGCCGACGCCGAGTCGGGCTATGTGGGCAGGCGGCTGCCGGGTGATGTCATCGCCGCGGATGCGGATCGAGCCGCCGCTGACCGGCACCAGCCCCATGATGGCCTTGCACAGCGTGGTCTTGCCCATGCCGTTGCGGCCGACGACCGAGAACACGCCGGCCTCGAGCGTCAGGTCCACGCCCTGCAACGCATGCGAATGGCCGTAATAGACGTCCAGGCCGCGGACTTCGAGCGCGGCGGCGGTACGGCGGACCTCATTCATGGCCGCCTCCAAGGTAAAGCTCCTGCACTTCGGGATCGGACTCGATCTCCTGCGGACGGCCTTCCTTGAAGATCCGCCCGTTGTGCATCATCGTGACGCTCTCGACGACGCGCAGGGCCACGTCCATGTCGTGCTCGATGATGATGTAGCCGATATGCGCGGGCAGGGAGGTCAATATCTCGATCAGCTCGGCACGCTCGGTCGGCGACAGTCCCGCGGCCGGTTCATCGAACAGGACGAATCGCGGTGCGCCGGCAAGCGCAAGTGCGATCTCGAGCTGGCGCTGCTGGCCATGCGCGAGTTCGGCAACGCGCTGATCCTTCACGCCCGAGAGATGGACGGCCTGCACGAGATTTTCGGCTGCGTGCATCAACGCATCGTTTTGACCGGGGCGGAGAAACGAGAAGCGCCCCCGTGAGACGCCACGGCAGGCGAGGTAGACATTGTCCTGGACGGTAAGGCCGGGAAACAGCGCGGAGATCTGGTAAGTCCGGCGCAGGCCGCGGCGGATGCGCTCATAGGGCGGGAAGTGCGTGACGTCCTCGCCGAAGAAGCGGATGGTGCCGGAAGAAGGTGGGAAGTCGCCGGTGATGCAGTTGAACAGCGTGGTCTTGCCGGCGCCGTTGGAGCCAAGCACGGCGCGCCGTTCGCCGGGGCGGACGGTAATGGTGATGTCGGTGAGTGCCGCCAGCGCGCCGAACAGACGTGTCACGCCGCGCAGCTCCAGCGCCGCGCCGGCGCCCACGACAGAGAGGCGTTGCGCTACGCTATCCATGGTTGGATCCTTGACTAGATCCTTGACTAGATCCTTGACTAGATCCTTGACTAGATCCTTGGCCAGAGTCTCGGCCACGTCGTCCGCTTGAACTTGCCGCGCCGGAGCGTTGGCGGCGGCGCCAGCTCTGCCAGAGCCCGATGACGCCGTCCGAGGACCAGAACACGATGGCGAGGAAGCCGAGGCCGATCAGGAGCCGAAAGCGGTTGCCGTCGAGCCCCAGCTTGACCAGGAAATCGAGTGCGAAAGTGCGCAGCAGCACGAAGATCAGCGCGCCGATAAAGGGTCCGATGGGGCGCGTGATGCCGCCGACGACTGCGATGATGAGAATATCGATGCAGGCTCCGACGCTCACGGATCCCGGCGAAATCTGCCGGTAATTCCAGACCTGGAGTACCCCTGCCAGCGCCGCGACAAACGACGCGAAGACGTAGGCCGCGACGCGATGCGCATTGACGTTGAAGCCGAGCGCCGCCATGCGGCGGGGATTGTCGCGGACACCTTGCAACGCGAGGCCGAACGGCGCGCGGGAGATGTAGTCGACGGCGAAGTAGCACAGCGCGGCTACCGCGAGGACGATATAATAGAAGGGAATGTCGGCGCGCCAGTTGACGCCCCAGAAATGCGGCGTGGCAACGGTATTGATGCCGGTATGGCCGTTGAAAATCGCCCAGTTCTGGTTGGTGAAATAATAGAACGCCGCGCCGATCGCGAGCGTGATCATGATGGTGTAGATGCCCTCGGTGCGCACCGCCAGCGCGCCGCCGAGCGTGCCGAAGATGGTCGCGAGCGCAAGTGCCATCGGGACCGCAAGCCACCACGGCCAGCCCAGGCTGATATTGGCGTTGCCGCTGACGCCAAACACCGCGACCATATAGGCGGAGAAACCAGCGATGGTGAGCTGCATCAGGCTGACCATGCCGCCATAGCCGGCAAGAAACATCAGACTCAGCGCCATGGTTCCGAGGATCAGCGTGGTCGCAAAGATCTCGATCAGGAAGAAGCCGTTGGCGATCAGGGGCATGATCAGGAGAATGGCCGCGACGGTCCAGGCTGCCGGATTGTCGATCTCCGGCCATCCGCGCAATTTCGAGCGCTGCACCGCAGTGGCGGGACGAACCGGGACGCGGGCGTCGTGAGCGAGGGACATGTCAGCGCCTCGCCAACAGGCCCTGCGGCCGAATTGCCAGCACCAGAACCATGATCAGGAAGGTCACGACGATGGCGTAGGTCGGGATGTAGACCGAGCCGAGCTGTTCGGCGAGGCCAATGATGAGCGCGCCCAGCGCAGCCCCAGGAATCGAGCCCATCCCACCGACGATCACGACGACGAGGGAGGCGAGCAGGAAGCGGATATCTTCGCCTGGCGAGAGCGACTGGAAGGTTCCGCCGACGACGCCAGCGACGCCGGCGAGGCCGGCGCCGAGCGCAAACACCACCACGAAAACGAGTTGGATCCGTACCCCGGTCGCAGCCAAGATGTCGCGATCGTCGACGCCGGCGCGGATGATCATGCCGATGCGCGTGCGGTTGAGCGCCAGCCACATCGCCATGCCGATCACGACGGAGGCGGCGAAGATCACGAGTCGAACCAAGGGATAGCGGAGATAGACCGGCTCGCCTGAGGATTTGATCGCGGTGACCAGCGGCAGCTCCACAGGTCCGATCAGCCAGTTCGGGGTCTGGATCTGATAGAAATCGCCACCGCAGGCCCACAGCATCAGATCGGCGAACACGATCGAGAGTCCGATGGTCACCATGGTCTGGCGCAGGTCCTGGCCTTCCATACGGCGGAAGACGAGGACCTGGAGCAGGACGCCGACCAGTGCCGTCAGGACGAAAGCGACGATGAAGCTGAGGACCCATGAACCGGTAGCGGCGCTGATGGCATAGCCGACATAGCCGCCGAACAAATAGAGCGAACCGTGCGCGAGGTTGACGTTGCGCATCAGGCCGAAGATCAGCGTGAAGCCGCTGGCGACGAGGAAATAGAGACCGCCGAGCGTGATGCCGTTGAAGAGGGCGTTGAGGAAGACCCGCTTGCGGCCGAACGCATCTTCGACGCCCTGCGGCCACACTGCGAAAATCAGCCAAAGCGCCACCGCAATCACGATGATGACAATCAGTGCCCAGGCAGGATGGCGCTCGACAAAGCGGGTCATGATCGCCGCTCCGTCTTCACGTCACCCCATCTCTCACCCCGCAAGCGGGGCGGAGAGGCACGCAGACCGTTGCCGGCCGCAAGCCCTGCCATGAACGTGCGCTCCCTATTGCGCGTGATCCTCTTTTCGGGATCGCGTTTGGCGCATCCTAATGCGGCTGTAAGGGAGGTGTTTGATCGTGAGTATCTTTTCGCGTGCGGTCAGGCGCGCAAAACCTTGGCCGCGCGGCGATAATCGGTCGGCGCCATGCCGACATTGGCGGCGAAGAAGCGGGTGAATCCGCTCTGCGACGAGAAGCCGAGATCGAAGCCGATATCAGCGATCGGCGCTTCGCTCGCCACCAGTGCCTCCAGCGCCTGCTCCATCATCAGCGTGTTGAGATAGAGGTGTGGCGTGACGCCGGTCTGGGTGCGGAAGAGCCGGTAGAAATGCGGCCGCGACAGGCCGGATTCGCGCGCGATGGTGTCGAGCTCGATCTCGGCGCCAGGACTCTCCGACATCATCTTGATGCACTTGCGCACGCGAAAATCAGTGATGGAACCGTTTGTGCGCGGATCGCGCGCGGTCGCCGCCTGTTGCCAGCTTTCGTCATAACAGATGTCGATCAGGCTTCTCAGCTCGCCATCGAGGCTGTTGAGCGAGGGAGCGCCGCACACGAGGGCGGCTGCGTGCCTGATATGCTTGTCCAGCGCAACGGACCGCGTGAACTGGGTGCGGCCGAAGCGCAGGCGATCGGCGCCGGGCGCATCGGGCGCAAACCACTCCGCATTGACGTAGAGCACGAAGAAAACGGCACCGCCGTCGAGATCGGACGGCAGGAAATTATGCGGCTCCCACGGATTGACCGCGACGACGGAATCTTCGGTGAGCTCGTAGCGTCCATCGCTGACATCGATGCATGCGGAACGCCCGCCGACATGGAAGATCAAATGACCTTCGCGATGTGCGTGGATGTTGAAAGGGCGGTTCAACTGATAGACCGTCGCCCGACCAAAGCGGCCGTGGAAGACGGCGAGCGCCCGGCTCATGCCTCTCCTCCCAAAAGCTCTTGGTATTTTTTGGTAGCGTTCAACAACCGAGGAGAGAATGCAAGGGCGCACGTGTCGCGCTTCTGGCAAATCTCTCCCCGGCCGGTCATCGTTCGCGAACGAGACTAGGTCAGTATTTCTTACATTCTGGTACTGTGCGGCTCGGTAAACCGATTTTGGCGAACACCGCGGGATCGTAGCCCAGCGTTTGGTTGACGTTCGGGATCACGTTCACGACCTTTGAGAACAGCGCGCCCTTGCCGTCGTCGACGACCTCGGTGACGAAGTTGGTGCCGATCGCCTGGCGGTTGGAGTCCAGCTTGATCTTGCCGTTGGGTGCGTCGAGTTCGATCTTGGCAAGCGCCTCCTTGTACTTGGCCTGATTGTTGGAGAGATCTCCGTTGACCTGACGCAGCGCCAGGATCAGCGCCATGGTCGAGCCATAATAGTTGGTGGCGAGCAGCGATGGGCTCGGGAAGCGCTTGTTGGGCGGGAAGGCGTCCTGATAGTCCTTCACGAACTTCTGCCAACTCGGGTTCTCCCAGGTGTCGGCCTGGCCGCTCGCGGCCAGCGTGCCGATCAGGGCATTCTTGGCGTTTCCCTTGGACGACAGGATGGTCTGGTCGATCATGATCGAGCCGCCCATCAGATGCGCCTTGCCGCCGGCCTGCTGGTATTGGTTCAGGAAGTTGACGGCGTCGGCGCCGCCGAGGCCGAGATAGATTGCGTCGACGTCGTCGGGCAGTGCGGCGATAACCGAGGCAAAGTCCTTTGTGCCAAGCGGCACCCATTGCCGGTTGGTGACCTGTCCGCCAGCACCGCAGAACTCGAGCACGAGGCCGAACACCTGCGTATAGATGAAGGAGTAGTCTTCGCCGACGGTCGCGATCTTGCGATACTTCTTTTGGTCATAAGCGTATTTGCCGAGGCCCACCTGCCACTGCGCGCCGTCCATGTTGTAGCGGAAAAAGTTCGGAGCCGGATCGACATAGGTCGTTTCCTGGGCACCGGAGGCGGCATTGATGAAAGTGAGTTCGGGATGGGTCTTTGCAAAATTCTTGACCGCGATGCCTTCGTCGCCAGAGAGCGGCGACAGCAGGATCTGTACCTTGTCCTGCTCGATCAGCTTGCGCACGGCTCGTACGGCGGAGTCCGGCGTCGCGTCGGTCGAGGCGATGACAAATTCGAGTTCCTTGTCGCCGACCTTCTTTCCGAGGACGTTGAGGGCCGTCTGGAAGCCGCGGATGCCGTCCTCGCCGAGCACGGTGTAGGTGCCTTCGAGCGTCGCGGTGACGCCGACCTTGATCTTCTCCTGTGCGAAGGCGGTGCCCGAAAGTAACAGGCTGCTCAACGCGATCAGTCCTAGACTGCCTTTCAACATTGCTCTGCTCCCTGGGCGTTCTTGTCACTGTTTTTCACCGCGCCTGGACGCGCCCGCCGCGCGGTGCGGCGTTCGGACAAGGCCAACGGTTCTTGAAATGGAGGCTAACTGAACTCCGATGCAGCGCACGTGCCGGAGCCGCGCGCGGCTTAACGGGCAGTCTCATTTTGAATGCTGCGTCGCGATTAAGATCGCAGTGCAACAGGCGTCAGGCTTCCCGAATTTGCACCCGCCAGCCGCATGGCGGTCGCGGACTGCCGCCGTGTGAAGGGATCGCTCGAATAGAGGAGAAATCAATCGTAGGCGTTGCGTGATTTCGCCGCGCGCGGCACTCGCTGGTTATACGTTGTGGCAGGCGATCGTCCGACCGTCCGCACCGACAGATCGAAGTTGTGGCACATCGACGAGACAGCGATCGCTCGCCATAGGACAGCGGGGCGCATATGCACAGCCGTGCGGTCGCGTGAAGAGGCTTGGCGGTTCACCCATTTCGATCGCGCCCTGGATCCGTTCCGATGGATCGGGCTTCGGAATTGCCGCCACCAACGCGCGCGTATAGGGGTGGAGCGGATGATCCAGGACCGTCCGCGTCCCGGCCTGCTCCACGATCCGGCCCATATACATGACAGCAACGCGGCTGCTGATCTGTCCGATCACGCCAAGGTCGTGCGAGATGAAGAGCATCGACAGTCTCAATTGGTCACGCAGATCAATCATCAGGTTGAGCACTTGGGCCTGCACGGAAACGTCGAGGGCCGAGACCGGCTCGTCGGCGACGATGATGGACGGCGTGGGAAGAATGGCGCGTGCAATTCCGACCCGTTGCCGTTGCCCGCCACTCAGTTCGTAAGGGTAGCGAGCGGCGAAAGACGGGTTCAACCCGACGGCCGTCAAGGTGGCGGCTATGGCCGCGCTGCGCTCGGCGCGGCTCTTGAAGATGCCGCTGATGTCGGCCGCCTCCGCCACCGAATCTCCAATTGCGCGCCGCGGGTTGAGCGATGCATTGGGGTCCTGGAAAACCATCCGGACGTTCAGACGCATCTCGCGCAGGCCGGAGCGGCCGGCTCCGATCAATTCGGTTCCCTTCAAATTGATGTTGCCGCTGTCGGGCTGGACCAGCCCGACGAGGGTTCGGCCTAGCGTGGTCTTGCCGCAGCCGGATTCGCCCACGATCCCGAGGACCTCGCCTTCCGCCAGCGACAGCGATACACCATCCACCGCCTGCACCCGGTATTTCCGACCGGCTCGCCTGGCACTGAACGAGACCATCATGTCCCGGACGTCGAGGATGACATTGCCGCTCATGGCAGCCCCCCGCCGGCCAGCGGAAATGCGCAGAGCACCTCGTGTTCTTGGGAGACCTCCAGGCGAGGCGGGGTCGCCACGCGGCACTCATCGCGCACCGCTGCGCAACGCAAGGCAAACACGCAGCCGGCAGCGACCGTACCTGGCAGCGGCGGCTGACCAGAAATGGTTGGCAGCCGGCGCGCGCCGGAATTTCGCGACGGCATGCAATCCATCAATCCGCGGGTGTAATGATGACGCGGTGCGCCGAACAGCGCATCGACTGAAGCGGTTTCCACGATCCGACCGGCGTACATGACAGCGACGCGATCGGCGAGCTGCGCAATGACTCCCATGTCGTGGGTGATGAACAATATCGCCATATCCAGCCGATTGCAGAGCTCGCGCAAGAGCCCGAGAATCTGAACCTGTATGGTGACATCGAGCGCGGTGGTCGGTTCATCGGCGACCAGCACCTGTGGCCTGCAGGCCAGCGCAATCGCGATCATGACCCGCTGGCGTTGGCCTCCGGACAATTGATGCGGATACGCGGACAGCTGCATTTTGGGGTCGGGCATACGTACCAGTTCGAGCAGTTCGCGCGCACGGACCAGCGCCGCCGCGCCCGAAATTCCCTCATGCACGCGCACGGCTTCGGCGATCTGATCGCCGATCCGACGAACAGGGTTGAGTGAGGTCATCGGCTCCTGAAAGATCATTGCCATGCGGCCGTGGCCCGCTTCGACACGTTGCCAGGGCTGCAGCTGCGTTACGTCGCAGCCCTCCAACAGGACCCGCCCGGCGCGAACCCGGGGACCGGGCTGCGGCAGCAATCCCATGACCGCAAGCGAGGTCATGCTCTTTCCGCAACCGGACTCGCCGACGAGACCAAGGATCTCGCCCTTGGCCAAGCCGAAGGACACGCCCGCGACGATGTCGACCGGCGAGGTTTCCGGCCCCACTGACACCGTAAGGTCGCAAACTGTCAGCACGGCCTAACCCTTCTCACCAAAGACCTGACGGAATCGCGGATCAAGTCGATCGCGCAATGCATCGCCGACCAGGTTCAGAGAAAACGCCGTCGCCACGATCATCATGCCCGGAAAGAAGAGCAGCCACGGAGCGCGCGTGATGAAGGTCCGCGACTCCGCCAGCATATTGCCCCAGCTCGGAATGTCCGGCGGGGCGCCGAGGCCCAGGAAATCGAGTGATGCCGCGCCGAGCTGCGCGAACGCGAAGACGAAGCTGGCCTGCACGAGAAGTGGTGAGACCAGGTTCGGCAAGATGTGCCGACTGATGAGCCATGCCGCTCCGGCGCCCATGCTGCGCGACGCCTCGACATAGGTTTCCGCGCGCAAGCGCAGTGTCAGTCCGTAGACGATCCGGGTCGTCGTCGTCATGTAGCCGATCCCGATGGCCAGAATGACGGTGGCCACACTTGGGCTCAAGATGACAATCAGGCCGAGTGCGAGAAGCAGAGTCGGGAAGGCCATCAGCACGTCGACCATGCGCATCAGCAGGTGACCCAGCCGCGGGAACAGAGCGGAAAGTACGCCGGCCGGAACGCCGGTCGCGAGAGCGAAGACGACCACGCCCGAGCCGATCAGAAGAGCCATGCGTGCTGAATGAATGGTGCGCGACAGGGTATCCCGGCCGAATTGGTCGGTGCCGAACCAGTGGGTCACGTTCGGGGGCGTCAGGCGGATCAGGGGATCGATGGCATACGGATCGTAAGGCGACAGCCAGGGTGCGAAGATCGCGGCCAGCACGGTCGCCAGAAGGACCCCGAGCCCGGCCAGTGCGATCGGACGGGCGATGAACGGCTTGAGCCACAATGTCACGCTGTTGCTGCTCATTGAAGTTCAACCCGCGGATCGAGCAGACGATAGCTCAGATCGACGATCAGATTGATCAGGAGATAAACCACGACAATAACTAGGATGACGCCCTGGATCACAGGGTAGTCTCGGCGAAGGATCGACTGAACGACGAGGCGGCCGATGCCGGGCAGGGCAAACACGGTTTCGGTCACCACCGCTTCGGACAACAGTGCGGCGAAAGTGAAGCCGAAGGCCGAGACGACCGCCAGCAGTGCATTACGCCAGATGTGACGACGCACGACCTGCCACGGCCTAATTCCCTTTGCACGCGCCGTGCGCACGTAGTCCTCCCGGGAGACGTCGAGCATGCTGGCGCGCGTCAGCCGCAGGATCAAAGCGGCATTCGGAGCCGCAAGCGCCAGGCTGGGGAGGACGAGATAGCGGAGATTGACGACACCGCCTTCGAAGATCGACGGATAACCGGAGCTCGGAAACCAGCCGAGCCAGGCGGCGAAGATCAGGATCAGATAGAGCCCGACCCAGAACGTGGGTATCGAGGCCATCAGCATCGCCCCACCGGACAATCCCTGGTCGAGCCACGTGCCGTGCCGGACCGCCGCAATCATGCCGATCGGCACGCCGATGACCGCAACCCAGATCATCGTCATGGTGGCGAGCAAGATGCTGGTCTCGGCGCCATCGGCAATCACCGACAGCACGGGCGCCTGGAAGAAGATCGACCGCCCGAGATCGCCCTCGAGCACATGGCCGGCCCAAGTGAGATATTGCAGGATGATCGGCTGGTCGAGACCGAGCTGGTGTCGCAAGGCGTCGATCTGGTCGGGCGTCGCGGTGTCACCGAGCAGAACATAGATCGGGTCACCCGGCACGATATGGATGAACGCGAAGATGATGATGGACGCTGCCAGCAGCGTCACCGCCGTCGTTCCTGCGCGCTTGAATGCGTAAGACCACATGTGATTGGGCGCCTGGTCAGCGGCAACGATGCGCGCCGGCGCCGGCGCTCGACAGTCCTCGCGGCCTCATTGTCCGTCCTTATTTCGTGGACACATTCCAGAACACGGGACCGTTTGGATTGAGCCCCTTGAGCTTGGGAGACGCAATGTCATAGGTGTAGGCATCGCCTACTTTCATCACCGGTACCTGCTCATAGATCAGCGACTGGATCTTGTCCCATGTCGACTTGCGCGCAGCTGGATCGGTCGTGTTGATCAACTCTGCCCGAAGCGAGCCGATCTCGGGGCTGTCCCACCAGCCGGGATAGCTCGCATTCAGGAACGTGAGCAGCAGCGGGTCGGGCGCGAAGGAATGGTGGGTGACGAAGATGTCCCACTGTTCCGGCTGGCCGCGCATCTTCAGAAGGGTCGCCCAATCGACGACCATCATCTGAACATTGATGCCGGCGTCGGCCAGCTGGCGGGTGAAGACAGAGGCTTCATCATAGTGTGCCTGGTAGTTCGTCGAGACCAGCAGGCGGATCGGCGTCCCCGTGTAGTCCGCCTCCTTTGCGAGCTCCTTGGCCTTCTTCGGATCGTGCGCACTGTAATTGGAGGCGCCTTCGGTCGAGTACCAGGGTGTGCCGTTGGGAAAGATCGATCCTTCGGCATTCCACAGGTCCTTGGGACCGAAGGCGACGCGCAATGCCTGCGACTTGTCCAGCGCGGTCTGGATGGCGCGGCGGAGCTTGTAATTGTCCTTCAGGATTCCCTGCTTCGAGTTCATGAAGAAAAGGCCGAAGATCGGCGCGTTGGTACGCCGCACCTGAACCGATGGATCTTTGCTCAGGGACTCGTACAGATCGCCGGAGATCATTTCCGCGTAGTCGTAGTCGCCCGCCTGCACGCCGCTCACGCGCGTGCCGACGTCAGGCACCGGAATGAACCGGATCTTGTCGAAGCTCGCAACGCGGGCGCCGGCGAAGCCGTCCCCCTTTTCCTTGACTGGCTTGTAGCCCTCGAACCTCTCCACCTCGACATAGCGGTTCGGCCGCCACTCCACGAACTTGTAGGGTCCGGTGCCGATATAGTCCTTTTGCTCGATCGGCCGGTTTCCCGCTTTGGCGGCTATGTCTTCCCGATAGATCGCAAGGCCGCCATTGACGTCCGCAATGAGAGCCTTCCAGGCGCCGTTCGGCGCGGACAATTTCAGCGTGACTTCATACTTTCCGGTCGCCTCGACCGAGGTAGCCGCCGCCATCAGGAGCTTGCCACGCGCACCGAAACTGCCCCATCGCGTCATCGAGGCGACCACGTCCTTGGCGGTCATCTCCTTGCCGTTGTGGAAGAGGACACCTTCGCGGAGCTTGATGACGATGGTCCGACCGCCGTCTTCCGTGCGATCGCTCTCGGCCAGCATCGGACGCGGCGTATAGGTCGAGTCCAGGGCATACAGGGTCTCGAAGATGTGGCGGCCGATGACCGATGCGACGTCGGCTGTCGTCAGCATGACATCGAGCGGCGGCGGTTCTCCGATGGTGGCTTCGCGGAGCAGGGTGGCGGCATTGGCCTGCGCAATCAAAAACGACGCAGTGGCCAGCCCCATGACGCCACGCATCAAGACACTTGGACCGTATCTCATGATCGCCCTCCCGCCTTGTTGAACCGCCTGCGTCCCGGTGCAGGGGATGTGCCTTTCAGCTGTTGGGCTGATGGCACGCTATTGGTTGTTCGAAAGTTACATACACAATTTGGCAATTATCAAGCGGAAAATGCTGTTCTTGATGGGGCATGCCGATATACGTTTGGTCGATGCTGAAGGTTTCTTACGGCAGCTTCTTGCCAAGGGCGCAGGTTGATCTGACCTGGGGAAGGGCGGGCAATGGCGCGTGCAAAGCGAAATCATCCGGCGAGAGCCGTTGGTACAGCGATCTCGAAGCCGTCGGGCGACGACAATGTCGTGGCCGGCGACATCATCTCCCTCATCAGGCAAAGCGCTCCAAGCCTCAGCCCCTCGGAGCAACGCGTTGCCACGGTGCTGCTGGCCGATATGGAGTTTGCCGTTCACGCCAGCAATTCCGAGTTGGCCCGTCGGGCGCGCGTCAGCGAGCCGACGGTAACCCGGTTCAGCCGCTCCGTCGGTTGTCGGGGCGTCCGCGACCTCAAGGTGAGGCTGGCTCAAGCAATGGCGGTCGGGCGGATTTACGTTGAGCTTCCCCCGCATGTCGGGACCGATCTGGCGCGCCCCGCGCTCTGGCGGTCGGTGTTTCAGGAAATTCGCCGTGCAATTGCCGCCGCCGAGGAAGGACTTCGCAAGGAAGACATCGAGAGGGCTGCCGAAGCTATCTCGCGCTGTTCGAAGCTTGCCGCGTTCGGGGTTGGGGGCGGTTCCACTCTTGCGGCGGCGGAGGTTCAGAACCGGTTCTTTCGTCTTGGGGTTGCCGTCTCGCATGCCTCCGATCCGAGCTTGATGCGGATGATCGCCGCGACCCTCGGACGGGATGATGTCGTCGTTGCCATCTCGACCACCGGTGCAGCGAACGCGGTGATCGAGGCAGCCAGTATCGCCAAGCAATACGGCGCCTTGGTCGTCGCAATTACCAAGCCGCAAAGCAGGCTGGCCTCGATCGCCGATATTGCGCTCGGCGTGCACGTGCCGGAAGCGCCCGACGCGCTCAAGCCGACGGCGTCGCGCTATGCATTTCTCGCCACCATCGATCTGCTCGCAGCGTCAACCGCCTATTGCAAGCCGCTCGAAGCCCAGGCACGCATGCGGCGGATCAAATACGAGTTGCTGAAGGGAAGCGACGGGGACGCCAAAGGGCCGCTGGGAGACTGAAAAATCTCCCAGTGGCCCGACGAGGATTTGTTCGGTGCATCGCCGCTCGCATGTGGCAACGTCCATCGCGCTCCGAAACCTGAACAGTACATGCTGCAGAAAAATCGTCCGGCAGGATACGATGTTCAGAGCCGGCTACGACGGCTATCAGCGACAGACGTAGCTGCCATTGACCAGAACGCGGACACATCCCGTACCGACAGCGGCTGCACCAACTGCTGCGCCGCCGACGACCGCGCGCCTGGTGGTGCGCCGTGCTACGCCGGCGACTGATACGGGCGTCAAGGGCCGCCCGACCCGTGCTTCAGCCCGGCCGAGCGAGAGCGAAAGGCCTTCGTCCACCGACCAGTCCATCGAGCCGGACACTCCGAGGGCGACCACGGCAACTGCGAGTGATAATTTTGTGACCAAACCAAGCTTCATAATAGTCTCCGCCTGTGAGAGTGAATTTGGACGCTCCATGGACTGGGGCTCGGACCATTGATCAAGATCAAGGAACCGTCGAAATCGTAAGCTGGTAACCGAAGGCGAACCACCAGAACGATTCAGTCGGGTTCGGGTACATGCGTCACCCTTTTCGCCTCGTTTTTACTTCTGTATGCAGAGCGGCCTCAGTGTCTCGTCGCTGCTGCGCGCTTTCGCGTATTCCATCAGCGCCGTCCGGGCTGCTTCGCAACGCTCTGCGCTTGAAAATTCTTGTGTCGATATGACGGCGCCATTCGCGACGCCGAGCCAGCTGATGACGACCAGAACATAGGTCACGGTATCCTCCCCCTCAGCCGTCGATCTCCTGAGCTCAGATTAGCGCGACAGGCGGCTTAATGAGCGCCGCCCATCGCGCCATCATCAAGCTCTATTGGCACACGTACATGATGCCATCGCCGCCCTTCACCAACGAGCCTGGGACGCAACCGATGCCGTTGCGCGCCGCATAGTCGGTCCAGCCGCTATAGCCATAGCTCCACGGTCCGCCGAAGTAATAGGCTCGCACGGCGTACCAGGGCAGACCCTCGTTAGTGTAGTAGTGTCCGCGATAATAGGGAGTGACGTACAACCTCGTCGCCGCTTGCGCCTTGTCGAGCCCCAGCGAAACTCCGCCTTGATCGGTCCAGCCGATGGACAGCGTCGTGCCGCATACGAGCGCGGCGACGGCAACGGCAATCTTCCTTGCGCTTATCGACTTCATGGACGTTCTCCAAAAATGAACTTCAACGCCACCACACCAACGCAGCACCAGGGCTGCGGCTTGCTTTAGATCAAGGGATTCAACAAATCGCATCTGCTTCGTCTTCGATTTTACCGGGTCAAGTTCAGATCGAGTTAAGGGAATCTGGATGACGACGCTTTGACGTCCGACGAGTGCAGCCCGCCGGGTCGCATCGGAAAGCATGCTGTCACGTGGTGCACCGGCTCTCTCCATACTTGAGCCATGTATGCAATCGTGCGAACGCTTCTCGCTGGAATGCGTCAGGCAGTCGGTGACAAGCTCCGAGGCGGTATGACGCGTTTGGATCTACTTTTCATCATTTCTGCCGTTTGGTTCGCAGGCTCGTGTTGCGCCGCGACCAATTTGTTGAAGGCGAAGAATAACCGGGCGGTGATGCCGCCTTTCAATTGGTGCTCATCAGGAAGCATCTCGGCGGCCAGCCGTGACCAGCTTCTTGCCTCGGCCATCCAGACCGTTTGGTTTGCCGGATCCTGGCTTGCAAGCTGCCGGCAAAGTGCTGCGCGCGAACTCAGCTCGAATTGACTCATCATCGGCCCTCCCTGCCAGAAGCTCGATGTACACGGTGAGAATTCTGCGTTGCGTGCCACACCTCTGCAATTGCCCTTCCGGTCATTGTACCAAGGGGCAGGTCACGGCCACTGACCAAGCCGTGCGATACTATGCGAGGCCGTGTTGCGATAGTTCAATTCGTTGATCTGGCTCAAGCGAAGCCGCGTTCGGACGCGGTGAATATTCGCCTGCTGCAGCGTGCGTGCGCTTACCGACGAAGCGCCGCCATGCCTCAGCAAGTGCTTCACCAGGGGCGCGCCGCGGCAGAAGCGGCGGCTCGATTTAGGCAGCCATGCCATGCAGGTTGCATTGCTTCGCCAATTCTGCCGCCGTGGCCCGTTGCTTGCCCGGCGAAGATCTGCGGCGGCAATGGCGCCGACAATGCCCATCTCACGATATCTGCTCTATGTCGGCAGTACGTTGCTCGCGATGCTCTTTGTTGTGGACGCACTGGTGCCGGATCGGCCCGCCATCCACGGTGGAGCTGCGCGCTCCGCGACCATCCGCATCCATTCCGATTGGAAATTACCCGAGCGGGTCGTTCTCGACACTAGCCTGCCGACGATTGTCGCAACCGACATCGCCAGGGTCGAGCTTGGTATCCTGCCCGGCGCCGACGTCTCACAGAGGCGCGCTCGCGAGGCCTTTGCTCAGCTAGGAGCCCCCGATGCCGAACGACCGCCAGCGCGTCCGTCGACAAAGGCGGATGTGAAGCCGCAGCGCCAAAACAAAAGTGCGAGGAGGCACATCGAAAAAAATATCCGGCTCGTCGCGCGGCCGCCGCAATACGGCTGGTTCGGCAACCAGGTTTGGTGAGCGTCTCCTATCGTCGTCTTCGGAGTGGGGCGCCCGCCATTGATACTATCAACGAGTGCACGTCGAGGCATTGCCCAATCAAACGTCCTTGAAGATCGGGAGTAACTGACATGAGTGAAACGTCAAGGTCTGAGCGAATCGATCGTCGCCGGGCTCTTTCGTTGCTCGGATGGGCCGCGGTACTCGGATTGGCGACCTCCGGAACGTTCCTGTTCGGAGCAGAAGCGCCGGCGCAGACGATCGGCATGGAGCGACGCCAGGAGAGGCGCGGAGCCCGCCACGAGCGGCGTCAGGAACGGCGCGCGGGCCGGACTGAACGCCGTCAGGAAAGGCGTACAGGGCGCACGGAGCGCCGTGAAGAGCGGCGCAATTAGGACGCCGACATGACCTCACCGATTATCGTTCGCCGGCAGATGTCTGCTTGATCGCGATCCGGAAGCTGGCGGATGCCGCAGACCTGGTACGTAACATTCGAGTTGCACAAGCGTGGGACCTTGCCGAAGCGGCGAAGTCCACGGGAGACACGCACATTCGAGAGCGAAGCCGAGGCGCGGGCTTTCGCGCGAGCGAAGTTCAATGAGGGATTGATCGTGTTTGCAGGCACGCTCAATCCCTTTTTGCCGCGACGGCTGATTCCCTCGAGCGATATCCCGTCCTGGATAGAGCAAGACCGAGGCGACGAGGTTGCCGGCCACGATGCCAAGCGCGCCCCGGAGAAATAGGCAGCATGTCTTGGTGCTCATGCCGATGTCGCGTCGAAATGTCTTGAGTGTTGCCATTATGGCACGTGGAGTTTGTGGCGTCGCCCGTAGAGTTTCAGCTGGAAGTTGGGGGATGATTGCAGTGCAACAAGCCGCCGATCGGGCAATCAAAAGCGGCCGGCAAGGAGAGAGCATGATGAAAAGACTTCTACTAGCAACCGTTGGTCTGGTGGCGCTGTGCACGGCGGGGACCGCCATGGCTGCCGATATGGCCGTAAAGGCGCCTCCACCGGCACCGATCATTCCGATCTACAATTGGACGGGGTTCTACATCGGCGGCAATGGTGGCTGGGCGCAGAACCACAACTGCGTCGATTTCCTTGACGCGGCTGGAGTCGCCGTCGCCTCTGGCTGCCGCGATCGTTCCGGTGGTGTCATCGGTGGCCAGCTCGGTTATCGCTGGCAGGCCAGCCAGTGGGTGTTTGGTCTGGAGGCTCAGGGCGATTGGGCGGATCTCAGCAACCAGCGCGTCAGCCTGTTCAATCCGGCGCTCTCCACGCGCGCCAAAACGAGCGCCATCGGCCTCTTCACCGGCCAGATCGGCTACGCCTGGAATGCGTCACTGTTCTACGTGAAGGGTGGCGCTGCGGTAACAGACAATCGTCTCAGCGTGCTTGATACTGCGTCCGGCGCCGAGCTCGCGGCGCAAAGCGCAACCCGCTGGGGTGGTGTCATTGGTGTCGGATACGAGTATGGCTTCACCCCGAACTGGTCGGTGGGGCTCGAATACGACCATCTGTTCATGGGGCATCGGAATAATTCGTTCACGGCCGCCGATCCGCGCCTTGCCGCTTTTGTAAACGACCGGATCACCCAGGACGTGGATATGCTCACCGTGCGCTTCAACTACCGCTTCGGAGGGGCCAACCCGGTCGTCGCGAGGTACTGAACTCTCCCGGTCTGATGTCTTCAGGGGGCCGGCAGTCATGTCGGCCCTCATTTTTGTGGTCTCATCGTGCAAGCCAGTCAGCGTCTGCCGGCGCGATCGACCGGACCGCCGCGGTTGGTCGGAGTGCCGGACCGCACTGCTTCTCGTGCGGCAGCGCGCGCGACGGGACGCACTCCCAAGACGACGCCCGGTCTTGCAACGCAATGCGCGGGCTAGTCCACATATTGGCAATATACGGCCGCGTTGGCGCTTTCAGGACTCGCGAAGACGAGCCCGGGCACCAAGAGCGCGTGCTCAGGAAAATCCGGGGCAGATCTACCAGCCGGAATAGTAGCTCCGCCTCGCATAGTAGCCGCCATAACCGCCATAGCTACCGTAGGCGCTGTAGGCACTGGGCGGACAATATTCATAGCCGTATCCTCCGCCGTAAGAGGAGTATCCGCCGCCGTAGGAAGGATATGCACCATAGTAGCCGGAGCTTGCGATCGCGCCACCCACGACAGCGCCCGCAACCACCGCGCCGGCGCCCCAGCCACGGTAGCCTCGATATTCGTAACCTCTGTAGCCATATCCGGCGCCGCGATAGCCCAAACCACGATAGCCCAATCCCGCTCCGCGGTAGCCTCCGCCCCATCCGCCGCGATAACCCCAGCCTCCGTAGCGCACTTTCACCACGTCATTATCGAGCGTGGCTCTCATGGCGCCGACGTTGGTCGGCAAGGGCGCTGCTTCGCTTCCGGCTACAGAAATCATGGTGGTCGCGACAGTAAGAATTGCTGGAAATGCTCCTTTGATGAACCTCATCATATCCTCCACTGGTTTAAATCTCGACTGACCGGCGAGAGAAGAATTCCGTCACGCCGGCGGCACGACCGCGCACATGAAATGTTTGCGGTCGTTACCGGCTTGGCCTTGATTTGAATCAACGAGCGAGCTTGGAGGCCGTGAGCGGCTCCGGCCGGTCACGGGCCCGCTTGCCCGAGGCGCGGCACCAGATGGATCGTCCTTAAGTCGCAGAGCGCGGCGGGCTTGAAGAACCTGCGAATATAGCGAACATTAATCGCAACGGCTCGATCTGCATATCGTCGACACTTGCATAGTGGAGCGGCCTGATGATCACAGTTCCGGAACTGGTGTCGCAAGCTCTGGGCGCGTTTCTGACGACGGAAACCAAGGACCGGTTCGGCGCCTCGCATGCCGGCCTGACCGAATTGCTTCCATTTGCAGCCAAGCTCACGATGGAGTGCATCGGCAACAGCGATGCTCTCTATCACAACATCGAGCATACGTTGCTCGTGACCCTTGCCGGGCACGATATCCTGACAGGCCGCGCGCTGCTCCGGCCCACCACGGCAAACGACTATGCGAATTTCATTCTGGCGTGCCTTGCCCACGACATCGGATACGTCCGCGGCGTCGTTCAGGGCGATGAGGACGATCTGTTCATCGCGGACGTCACCGGCAACACGGTTCGTCTGCCGCGAGGATCGTCCGATGCGGCTCTCGCGCCATACCATGTCGATCGGTCGAAACTGTTCGTGCTGGAACGGTTGGATTCCGTCGAGCAGGTGGATGCCGATCGGGTCGCTCGGGCGATCGAATATACCCGGTTTCCTTACACGATGTCTTCGAATGACAGCCTCATTGAAGAGGAGGGATTGCTGTTGCGGGCCGCCGATCTCATCGGTCAGCTCGGCGATCCCAACTATCTGAAGAAGTCCAACGCGCTGTTCTACGAGTTCGAGGAGATCGGCCTCAACAAGACCTTGGGCTACGCGACGCCAGCGGACATCGTTTACAAATATCCACAATTCTATTGGAGTAACGTAGCTCCCCAGATCCAACCGGCGATACGTTATCTCAACGTGACGTCTCGAGGCCGGCAATGGATAGCGAGTCTCTACGGCAACGTATTTCGGGCCGAGCGTGAGCTGACTCTCTCCGGACCGCAGCCCTAGACCGGACCACAGCCCTGGAAGAGGCTCGACGCTTGATCTGGATCAAGCGTGCGGCGTGAGAGCAGGGGCTAGTTCGCCTCAGCATGCGCGGCATGACTGAAGGCGCGTCCGTGAAAACACTCCGTCAGATATTCTCTGGAGACGAGATCATCCAGCTTTTGATCCGGCTCGGATTGCTCGGGCTGCTGCTCGTCTGGGCGCTCCTCCTGGTCCGTCCATTCATCCCCATATTGGCCTGGAGTGTCGTGCTTGCTGCTGCGCTGAACCCGGTTTTTCGGCGCCTCAGCGACATTCTCGGTGGGCGGCCGAAGCTTGCGGCGACGATCCTCACGCTCGTCAACCTGGCTGTGGTGATCGGACCGGCGACCTGGCTGGGCATGGGCGCGGTCGACGGGATCACCGATCTTGCCGCCCAGGTGACGGCCGGTGAATTGCATGTGCCTTCGCCGCCGCAGTCGCTCAAGGAGTGGCCAGTCATCGGGCCTCAGCTCTTCGATCTCTGGGATCAGGCGACGACCAACCTCCGGTCGCTCTTGCGCGCGGTCGTGCCCTATTTGAAGCCATTCGCGACCACCTTGCTTGGGTTTGCCGGCAATGCCGGTGTGGGAACGGTCAAGTTTCTGCTGTCGGTGGCGGTGGCCGGCGTGCTGTTTCCGTATGGACCTCAGCTCGTGGCCGCAGGGCGCAGCTTTCTGTCGCGCATCGTGCCGGACCAAAGCGAGCATTTTCTGGACTTGGCGGGAGCCACGATCCGTGCGGTGGCTCAAGGCGTGATCGGCGTTGCTATCATCCAAGCCTTGCTGGCGGGAATAGGTTTCAAGCTCGCCGGCATCGCCAGCGCGGGCCTTCTTGCCTTCGTGGTGCTGTTGCTGTCGATCGTGCAGATCGGCGGGACCATCGTCATCCTGCCGGTTATCATCTGGATCTGGACCGACAAGGAATTTCCGATCGCGCTCCTGCTGACGGTGTTTCTAGTGATCGTGTCGGTGCTCGACAATATCCTGAAACCGCTTGTCATGGGCCGCGGCCTGACCACGCCGGCGCTCGTGATCCTGATCGGGGTGATCGGAGGAACCCTCTTCCATGGGATCATCGGCCTCTTCATCGGACCTATCATTCTATCTGTGGTCTGGGAGCTGACGGTGGCCTGGATTCGTACCGAACGTGCTGTGCCGGCGAAACTGGCGATCGAGCGTTGACGCATATCAATTCGACTGAGCCTTGGCAAAGCGATACGACAACGAGGTCGGAACGTGGTGGTGGAAATATCTGGCCCGCCTGGTCCCCTTGCTGTGGCCGCCGGTATTGATGCAGGACTTCGGCATGCTCCAACGAGTGCGACGTGAGCGCCATGGATACCATTCTTGTCATCAATGCCGGCTCTTCCCACCTCAGATTCCGTATTTATTCGGTCGAAGGAGAAGGAAGCCTACGGCAGCAGATCAAGGGGCGGATCGACGGGATCGGACGTTGCCCGCGACTGCAGGCGAGCAGCGCCGGTGGCGATCCGCTTGCCAATCGCGCCTATCCGATCGAAGCAGTGCGGGATATTCCGGCCGCACTGAACATTGCAGGCGCCTGGTTGCGGGATGAGCTTCATATCAGCCCCATCGCTGTCGGGCACCGCGTCGTTCACGGCGGTGCGGAGCATGACCGGCCGGTCCTGATTGATCAGGGGATGCTGGCTCGCCTGGAAGGACTGACGGCGTTGGCGCCGCTTCATCTACCGCACAATCTGGCGCCCATTCGAGCGATCCTGGCTGACTTCCCGACGCTTCCGCAGGTCGCCTGCTTCGAGACCGCATTTCATCGAACACATGCTGCGGTGGCCGACCACGACGCGATCCCTCGTGGGCTTCATGCAGAGGGCGTACCGCGCTATGGATTTCATGGCCTTTCCTACGAATACATCGCGAAGACCTTGCTGAGGGTTGCGCCGGAAATCGCGATGGGACGCGTGATCGTCGCGCATCTCGAGAGCGGGGCATCAATGTGCGCGCTCGATGGAGGGCGGAGCGTCGAAAGCACCATGGGCTTCACCGCGATTGACGAACTGCCGATGGAAGCGCGACCAGGGCAGATCGACGCGGGAGTTGTGCTTTATCTCATCTCGGAGAAGGGAATGGCAGCATCCAGAGTGCAGGAGCTTCTCCACGGAGATTGCGGGCTGAACGGCCTCTCGGGCCTCAGCTGCGATATGCGTCAGCTCGAGGCAAGTAAAGACGTCAACGCGAAATTTGCGATCGACTATTTCGTTCACTGGGTCAGCCTTAACGCTGGTATGCTCGCAGCTGCGTTGCAGGGGCTCGATGCGTTCGTCTTCACCGCCGGGATCGGCGAAAGCTCCGCGTCGATCCGTTTGCGCGTGGCGGAGCGGCTCGCATGGCTCGGTGTCAAGCTTGATGTGGCGCAGAACGCGCGGCAATCGCAGTTGATATCGTCTGCCGCGAGCCGCATTCCGGTTTACGTCTTGCCGTCCGACGTGGATCTTATGATCGCGAGACACACGTTGGCGCTGCTAATGAACAGCAGCTCGACAGCATCAAAGGGGGCGTCGTGATCGGTTCCCCTTGATCGGGGTTGCGGTCAAGCGTCAACGGGGTCCCGTGGTCGGCGCTTGCGGGATCATCGGACGGCTTCTTCGATGTCGGCACCAGGAGTGCGTATTGGCGGTTCAATTCCTGCTCGGTACCTTGATCAGCGTGATCAACATCATGATTCACGCGCTGGTGACCGTTGCGGCCATCGACATCGCCCGTACCGCCGGATTGAAGCATACGGCGCGGCCCCGGTCGCACCTGATGGCCGTGATGGTCATCACTGCTGTCATTTTGATGGTCGCGCACGTCGTCGAGGTTCTCATTTGGGCGCTCGCCTATGCGGCGGTCGGCGCGGCGCCTCCGGGAAGCGATCTGCTATATTTCACCTTCGTGAACTACACCACGCTCGGCTATGGGGACATCACGCCCGTGGCGGGCTGGCGGCTGACCGGACCTATGACCGCCATGAACGGCATCCTGATGTTTGGTTGGTCGACCGCGGTTCTTTTCGAGGTCCTGCGCAAGACGGTTGAACATCTCGCGGCGATTGCGGCGCCTAAGTCTAGTTCTGGAGATCGAGGCTAGCGAGCTTCAGCCGGTCCAGCAGCACGATCTGGCGCTGGGTATTTCCGACGAAGCCGAGGATACCGAGTTCATGCAACCGCGATAATGCGCGGGAGACGGTTTCCAGCGTTAATCCGAGATAATCGGCGATATCGCGCCGCGACATCGGCAGCGCCATGATCCCGGCGGCTGTCAGCCGCTTGTCCATCTCGATCAGGAAGGCTGCGACCCGCTCCAGCGACGTCTTGCGGCCGAGCAGCAGCATGTGGTCTTCCGCATGCTGAAGGTTGGTCGTGGTCATGCTCAGCAGGTTGCGAGCCACCACGGCGTCGTCCTGCGCGACCAGCTCGAGACTTTGGCGCCTCACCAGGCGAACCGTGGTATCGACGATCGCTTCCGTCGTGAACCTGTGCGCACTGCCGTTTTCCAGCCCGAAGATATCGCCCGCAAGATGAAATGCGCCGATCTGGCGGCGGCCGTCCGACAGCAGCTTGTAGCTCCGCACAGCGCCGTTCTTCACCTGATAGACGTACTCTGCGGGCTCCTTTTCGCCGTAGACTTCGGAGCCCTTCTTATAGGTAAACTCGTTTAAACTGATGATCGGGTTTGAATCGGTGTTTAACCCTAGCTCGCGGAGCGAATGAAGCCGCGAGGAGGCGTCGGCAGCGGTGCGAACGAACATGGCCAACTCCCGAACTGATGGTGACGCGGTATTTCCATCGCGGGAATAAGGAGCCGCCGAAAATCCGCTTCCCGCGAAGGTTGTTTAGGCGATAATTGGGGTTTTCAACCATTGTCTGTAGGTGCATTGTACCAAGGTACAGGAGGGGTTCGATGCGCTGACTGAGAACCCGTCAGAGTGTCTGTCAGATGGTGCGGCAATATGCCGAAAACGGACGCTTCGTTCCCGATTGCAGCATCCTAATTGGGCTGCTTTGCTTAGGCATCAACGGCACGTCTGGTCTTTCTGCATTTGAAGTACCCATCGAGGGGAAAAAACTTGTCCGGCTTCGTATATGTCGTGGACGACGACGCATCCTTTCGGATGGCGATTCAGCGTCGGCTCAAACTGGCTGGGTATGAAGTTGTGACCTACGCGTCTGCCCAGCAGCTGCTGGATGATCCGCCAGGGGCCGACCATCCGGGATGTATCTTGCTCGATGTGCAGCTTCCGGGCCTGAGCGGGCCGGAGTTGCAAGCCTCGCTCGTCCAATGCCATTCGCCGCTGCCCATCGTCTTTCTGACCGGACATGCGGATACCGCGACGACGGTCCGTGCAATCAAGGCCGGCGCAGAGGATTTTCTGACCAAGCCGGTGTCGTCGGAACAGTTGATCGATGCGATTGAGCGGGCAATGGCTCAACAGGAGGTGGCGCGGAGCCAACAAAGCAAGCTCGATTCGGTACGTTCTCGCTTGAGGTCTCTATCGCGACGCGAGCGACAGGTCTTCGACCTGATCGTGCGCGGGAAGATCAACAAGCAGATCGCCTACGAGCTTGGAACGACCGAACGCACGGTGAAGGCGCACCGCCACCAAGTGATGACAAAGATGCAGGTACTATCGTTTGCCGAATTGGTGTCCGCTGCCGAGCGGCTCGGCCTGCTGGATTCGGCAAAGGTGTGACGCAGGCCGGTTTTCGTGCGCTTCGTCAGGTCTGCGATCAGACCTGTACGATGGGACAATATGAAATGTTATTGACATAATTCGCCCTGGGCCGCCTACATACCGGCGTCGTTAGCCGTCGGATTAGCGCAGGAACCTTTGCCGCGTAGCGTCGTTGCGACGCGAGTGCCAGGTTTCCAATCAGAAAGACGGGCCCATTGTTTGCACGTAAGCCGATTTACGTCGTGGATGATGATTTATCGATGCGCCGAAGCTTGGAGCGGCTGCTTCGAAAGCATGGGTTTGAAGCGGTTGCTTTTGATTCCGCCGCTGCGCTGCTTCGTTATGGCTGCATCGAAGAGGCGTGCTGCATCGTTCTGGATATCAATCTGAACGGAGAGTCGGGTATCTCACTCCGCGGCAGGCTCGCGACCGAGTGTGCCAGTGTCCCGATCATCTATATTACCGGCAACGACTGCCAGGCAAATCAGGCTGCCGCGATTCAGTCCGGGTGCGCCGCCTATCTGGCCAAGCCCTTTGCAGCAAGCGCACTCATCGACTCCATTGAACGCGCCTGCGCCGAGCATGGCTGAAGCCGCCGCTGCTCACTCGTCGATGTCCTGCTCCAGAGTCTGTGCGGGCGCGCCGTTGTGAGCCGAGCCGAACTGTGCCAGCGGCAACGATGTCGTCAGAGACAGAAGGTTGGAATCGGTGACCTCGAGCACCAGAGTCTTGCCGGCGTCCATGTCCTCGATGAACCTGGGATCGGCGGCGTCTGCGGCGATACAGGTATTGGTCAGGCACCAGGTGTAGGGCAACGATCTGGAAGTTCCCTGATCGACGGTCAGCTTGGCAGGCCGTTGCAGATACATCCCGACGGGGACAAGCACTTGCAGCCGGGCAGTGCGGTCGCCGTCGCGCTCGATCAGGTCCACGCGCACCGCCATCTGGCCCGTTGCAAACTTGCCGGTGATCGAGGTCCGGCACAGCATCGGCGCACCGCCGGGCTTGACGCAAAGCTTCCGCCAGTCGCTATAGGTGATGTCCTTGGCTTCGCGCTGTCCGCGAGGCGCGATTTCGGCGGACTTTGCCTCTGGAGCCGGCTTGGGCGCGACTGCATTCTGCGCCGAAGCTGGTCCGGCAAGAGCCGCCGCGAACAATATCGACACGCAGACGAGCGCACGCCCAGACGAAAGCACTGAAGTTGTGTCAATCATGTTCTGCCTCCACGTCAGCCTCTGCGGCTATTTCTGCGCGTCAAGAAATCGTTCGACGAGCGGTGACCACATCGGGATCGTGTCGGGCGAGCCGATGAAGAAATGTCCTTCGCTGCCGAAGGGCGGCATCAGATGATATTCGGCCCTGCCGCCGGCCGCGGTGAAGGCCTCATGCATGCGCTTCGATAGGGCAGGGCCGAAGAACGTGTCGTTCTCGATATAGAACCACAGCATTGGCACCCGCGACGTCCGGCCGAAATCGGCGGTCGCTTCGACCAGCTTGTCCGGTGCGCAATTGTTATTGGGTTTGCCATCGACGCGGCCGCCGCGTCCTGCGGCGAAGGTGATGATCGCCTTGACCTGCGGAGGGTTTGCGCTCGAGAGCGCAATGGAAGCCCAGCCGCCTGCGGACTGTCCGATGACGATCACGTCCTTCGGCAGAACGTGCTTCTCGGCCACCATGTAGTCGATGATCCAGAGATCGACTTGTGCCACCGCACGCCCGGCGTCGTGGAAGTTCGGATTGGTGCAGCTTCCGACCTTGGAGAAGAAGGGCCCGTAAAGACCGTGCTCGGGAATATCGATGGCGGCCGCGCCGTAGCCGGTTCCGACCGGCGCTACGACGAAATAGCCGCGGCTGGCGAACCACTTCGCGGCATTGCGGAATTCCACCAGCGGGAAAAAGCTTCGGTCGACCGCTTTGAGCGAGACGCCATGGTTCATGATCGCCAGCGGGAAGGGGCCATCGCCGACCGGCCGCACCACATAGGCAAACATCGGCAGCGGGAGCGGCAGGGCCCAGACCTCTTCCTGGATCCGAACATTGTCGTCGGCGCGCACAGGGGCAAGAAAGCAGGCCAGGATGCTCAGTGCTCCCGCCAGGTAGGTCACTGTTGAAGCATGCCGCAAATTCACGTGCGCCTCCTTCAACCGGCGAAAGTGCTGGCCACGATGATCGGGCCAAGCACAGTCAGCACAACGTTGCCGACCGCGTAGGGCACAGCGACCCCAAGCACCGGCGTTTGGCTTTCTGCAACTTCGCAGGCCCCGGTCACCGCGGCGTCGACAGTCATGGCGCCGGCCAGCGCGCCGCAAATGATGACCGGGTTCATGCGGAGCACGCGATGGGCAAACAGGGTCGTCACGATCAGCGGCACCAGCGTAACGACCAGGCCCATGCCCACCAGCAGCATGCCGTGCGACTGGATTGCGACCCAGGCCGCGTGGCCGTTGCCGAGCCCGATCGCGGCGATAAAGCCGCCGAGCCCGAGGTCGCTCAGCGTTTGCTGCGCGGCGGGCGGCATTGCACCCATCGTCGGCCGGCGCGAGCGCAGCCAGCCGCAGAAAAGTCCCGCTATCAAGGCACCGCCGCCGCCGCCCAGAGTCAGAGGCACTGAACCGATCTTGACGCTCGCGAGGCCGGCGAGCAGACCTATGGCAATGCCTGCGGCAAGGAATGCGATGTCGGTGCGGTCTTCGGAGCTCAGGATCTGTCCAACCTGCGAGGCGGCGCGCTCGATGTTGCGGGTGCTGCCGACCAGCGTCATGACATCACCGACATAGACGCGGGTGTCCGCGCTCAACGGGACCTCGCGTCCCATCCGCGTCAGGGTGCGCAGGAACACGCCGCGCGCGGCGTCGCCGACGCGTTCAGCCATGTCCTTGACGGAGCGGCCATGGAGCTTGCGATTGTCGACGAGGACGTCGACCACGTTGCCTGGAAGAGCCTTCAGGATCTCGTCGGCGTCGATTTCTGTGCCAACAATCGGCTTTGCAGCGACGATGGCGGCGGTGCGGCCTGCGATAACGATGTCGTCGTTCGCTTCAAGAACGGTGTCGCGATGCGGTTCGACGTCAGCGCCCTGGCGCACGATCCGCTCGATCACGCTGCGGCTGCCGATCTGGTCTTCGACGGCGCCGACGGTCCGTCCCGCCGCTGCCGACACCCGGTACGCGCGCGCCTGGAACTTTCGATAATGCAGATTTTCGGTCTGCGGCGGGTTGCCACCCGACAGCTCCGCCTCGAGCTTTGCAGCTTCCGCTTTCAAATCGATCCGCATCAATTTCGGCGCGACGAACGGCACGTACAGGAGCGTGAGGATATAGCCGAGCACGTAGGTGACGGCGTAGCCGGCCGCGATATTGGCGTCCTGCTGCTGCAGCAACTCTTTGGGGAGTCCGAGCTGAGCTAATGCGCCAGATGCGGTGCCGATGACCGACGACTGTGTCAGGGCTCCCGCAGCAAGACCGGAAGCGGTGCCGGGACCGAGCGCGAACACATGGGCAAATACGAGAACGATGACGAGGCCGGTGCCGCCAAGCACGAGTGCGAGCGCAACCTGCGCCAGGGTCCGGATGCTCAACGAGGCAAAGAACTCGGGTCCGGACCGGTAGCCGATCGTGAACACGAACAGGCTGAAGAGGATGACCCTGAGCAAGGACGGAAACGTGAAGGTGCCAAGCTGCCCGATCAGGACGGCAACGATGAGCGTGCAGGCCGTGGTGCCGATCGAAAAACCGCGGATTCTGACGCGGCCAAGAATGGTGCCCAGCGCAACCGACAGCAGCAGGAAAATTTCCGGAGCGGCGGAGATGATCCATCTGACCGTGCTCATGGCGCATGCCCTCCAGCGATTTGTGCTAAATCTGGTTCGTCAAACCTGGCGATGCTTGATTCAGATCAACCCCTGCCGGGGGTTAACCCGCTCCGTGTTGAGCCGCAGGATTTGACGTGGGGACCTGAGCACGATGGATACCGCCGTTGCTTCGTCGATACGCCGCGACGAAACGGCGCCGATTGCGCTGCTGCTTGCCTTCGCCGGCGGCTATATCGACGCCTATACGTGGATCATCCACGGCGTGATGGCCAATGCCCAGACCGCAAACCTTGTGCTGTTGTGGGTTTATGGCTCGATCGGAAATTGGACGAAGGCGCTGCACTTCGTCCCGCCGATCCTTGCATTCGCCGCCGGTATTCTGGTCGCTGCATGGCTGCGCCGGGCGACCGGAGGGCGCGCCAGCGCGATCGGTACACTGATCGAAATCCTGCTGCTGGTCACCATCGCCATCCTGCACAATCGCCTGCCGGATCTCGCGGGAACGCTTGGCATTTCCTTCGTCGCCGCCGTACAGAGCGCGGTCTTCACGAGGGTCGAGGGCGCGCTCTACAGCTCCGTCATGATCACGGGCAACATGCGGCAGGCGATTGAAGGGCTGTTCGCTGCGGCCTCCGGCAATGGGACGCTCCGTCCCCCCGGCATTTTCGCCACGTTATGCGTCGCCTTTGGTCTAGGGGCGGCTGTGGGCGCCTTCGCGACCAAGCAAATCCCGAATCTGGCGCTCGGTCTTCCCGTGATCGCACTGCTGGTCGTGCTGTTGCTCTGCGAAGTCTCAAGCGAGGAGGGCAGGCTCTGATGTCTTCCGGGCGGAAATGGCGCTGGATCTTCCTGTTTCCGCCCGCAACCTGGTTGGCGCGGTATCACCGCGCCTGGCTGCGTTCGGACGCCATCGCCGGCATCACGCTCGCGGCCTACGCCATTCCGGTGTCGCTGGCCTATGCCACGCTGGCGGGCCTGCCGCCCCAAATCGGCATCTACGGCTACATGCTCGGCGGCGTCGGCTATGCGCTGCTGGGGTCGTCGCGCCAGCTTGCAATCGGTCCGACCTCGGCGATCTCGCTGATGATTGCGGCGACCGTCGGGACGCTGGCCGGCGGAGACGCGGCGAAATACGCCGAGATCGCGAGCCTAGCCGCCTGTGCGGTAGCGCTGCTTTGTCTGATCGCGTGGCTGTTCAAGCTCAGCGTTCTCGTCCGCCTGGTGAGCGACAGTATCCTGGTCGGTTTCAAGGCCGGTGCGGGACTCACCATCATGATGAGCCAGTTGCCGAGCCTGTTCGGCGTCGCCGGAGGCGGTCACAATTTCTTCGATCGCGCCATCAAGCTCGCCGGCCAGCTCGGCGGCGTCAATTGGCTGGTTCTGGCGATCGGAGCCATCGCGCTCTTGTTCCTGCTGGTGGGAGAGCGGCGGCTGCCGGGAAGGCCGGTCGGGCTCACGATCATGGCGCTATCGATCATGCTGGCGACACTGCTTGGCTTTCCGTCGCTTGGCGTGCCGGTGACCGGCAAAATTCCGGAGGGATTGCCGGCGTTTGGATTACCCAGCTTTGGTCTATTGGAGCCCGACGAGCTCTTCCCGCTGGCCGCGGGATGCGTGCTGCTGGCCTATATCGAAGGCGTCTCCGCCGCACGCAGCTTTGCTGCCAAGCACGGCTATGCCCTCGATGTCCGGCAGGAGCTTTTGGGGCTCGGCGCGGCGAACCTCGTCACCGCCTTCGGCCACGGCTATCCCGTGGCCGGCGGGCTGTCGCAGTCTGCGGTCAACGACAATGCCGGGGCGCGCACGCCGTTGGCCCTGGTGATCTGCTCGGCGGCGCTTGCGCTGTGCCTGCTGTTCTTCACGGGGCTTTTGACGAACCTGCCCAAGGCGGTCCTGGCGGCGATCGTTTTTGCCGCCGTCTACAGGCTGGTGGACATCCGCGCGCTGTTGCGAATGTGGCAAGTCAGCCGCATCGACTTTTATGCCGCGGCGATTGCCCTCCTGTCAGTGTTGCTCCTGGGCATCCTGCAGGGCGTCTTGCTGGCGGCCGTCGCGTCGATCTTCCTGCTCCTGGGGCGAGCCTCGCGTCCGAATGTTGCTTTCCTCGGCCGGCTGCCCGGTACCGGCCGCTATTCCGACAATGCGAGGCACGAGGGCGTCGAGCCATTGGTCGGCATCATCGCGTTTCGACCCGAAGCCTCGCTGCTCTACATCAATGCCGAAACGATCCTGGAGACAGTGTTAGGCACCTTGCCGCTGTCGGCCGGCGTCAAGCTCGTTGTCTGTGATCTGTCGGCCGCGCCCTACATCGATCTGGCCGGCGCGCGCATGCTGCACGATCTCTATGACGAACTCGCCTCCCGGAATATCACCTTCCGCATCGTCGGCGCGCACGCACAATTACGCGATCTGCTGCGGGCTGAAGGCTTGGCGGAAAAGACCGACAGCAGGACGTGGCTTCGTTCGGTTGACAGCGTACTCGGGGAAACCATGACCGGGCAATCATCTGATCCCAATCCATAAGATACGCCCGACCTATGGGCGGGCCGGCTCTGACGCGATCTCACCATCATCCTCAATCGGTCACGCGGTAGCGCCTTGGACGATGTCCGCATCGCAAATTGTTCCGGGCCTCTTCAAGGCGCTCGACCCTTGACTTGGATCAATGGGCCGAGGTGAGCGGGCATCACGATCCCGGCCGAGACGTCGCAAAGATCCGGAGAGAGACATGTCCAAGGACGCCAAGGCTACAGAAAAGCGCATCGATCAGTTCATTTCCGGGCCCGGCGGACGGGCGGATGATTGGCGCGATCTGGTGGAGGCAGCGAAGGCATGGGCGCGCGGCGGTGACCGCACGAAGTACGATGCGGCGCTGGCGGATCTCTCCGTGATAGAGGAGTTTCACGGCTATCCGGGGCTGCAGTTGATGGCGGCTTTGCGGGAAGCGGCCTCGGCCGGGGATGCGGCGGGTTCACTTGCTCTCGCGACGCGCATCACGCAGGCGTTGATGACGAGATCTTTCCGCCAGCTTGCCGGCGACTGGAATGCCAAGGACGACGGCAACGGTGATGCGCCCGAGCTTGTGCCGTCAACTTTCGGATCGCATGAGGGCCATCGACCCTATTTCGAGACACTGATCGTCACCGGCCTTTCGTCCAACCATTGGCCGGCGCTCGCCGCCGAATGGCGCAAGTTGCGCCGTCCGGTCGATTCTTTCGTCTATGAGCCGGTGATCGTCGGTAGTCTTGAAGACGCCTTCTGCGCGACGATGCTCAACCCCAATATCGCCGCCGTCGTCATCAACGAAGGGTTCGGCCTGCGCTCGCGCCACGATGCGCCGATACTCCGCACCATGACCGCCGCCGCGGGCATCAAGGACGAGGCGGACGCGTCCGCGCTCCGGCTGGCGCACGTCATCAAGCGGGTACGTCCCGAGCTCGACATCTACCTGATGTCGAATCGCGACGTGGAGGCAATGGCGGGGAACCCCGAAGCCAATGTGGTTCGGCGGATATTTTACTCCATCGAAGAGCTCCTCGAGCTGCATCTCTCCATCCTCGAAGGGATCCAGGATCGCTTCGACACACCGTTCTTCGACAATCTCAAGAAATACGCGCAACGCCCGATCGGGACGTTTCATGCGCTACCGATCGCTCGCGGCAAATCTGTCTTCAGGTCGGACTGGATCCGCGATATGGGCGAATTCTACGGGCTGAACCTGTTCCTGGCCGAGAGCAGCGCGACCACCGGCGGTCTCGACAGTTTGCTGGAGCCGACGGGCACCATCAAGAGAGCGCAAGATAAGGCGGCACGCGCGCTCGGCGCCGATCGCGTGTTCTTCGTGACCAACGGCACCTCGACATCCAACAAGATGGCGGTGCAGGCGCTGCTCGGGCCAGGCGACATCGCGATCGTGGATCGTAACTGCCACAAGTCGCACCATTACGGCATGGTTCTGGCCGGTGCTCAGCCCATCTACGTCGAAGCGTTCCCGATGACCGAATATTCGATGTATGGCGCGGTGCCGCTGAAGACCATCAAGCAGGCCCTGCTGAATGCCAGAGCCGACGGCCGCCTGGACCGCGTCAAGATGCTTGACCTGACCAACTGCACCTTCGACGGCCACATCTACAACACCCGCCGGGTGATGGAGGAATGTCTCGCGATCAAGCCAGATTTGATCTTCCTGTGGGACGAAGCCTGGTTCGGCTTCGCGCGCTTCTCTCCGTTCCTGCGGCGACGGACCGCGATGGGCGCCGCCAACGAGATCGAGACCTGGATGCATGATCCGAAATCGGTCGCGGATTACGAGAAGCAGCAGGCCGACCTCGGCAAGACCCCCTCGGACGAGGTGCTGCTCAAGACTCGTCTGATCCCGGATCCGCGTCAGATCCGCCTGCGCGTCTACCAGACCAACTCGACCCACAAGTCGATGTCGGCGATCCGGCAGGGCTCGATGCTGTCGGTCAAGGACGTCGAATTCCACACCGTCGAGCAGCAGTTCAAGGAGGCGGTGTTCACGCACGCGTCGACCAGCCCGAACCAGCAGCTCATCGCCAGCCTCGATGTCTCGCGGCGCCAGATGGAGCTTGAGGGCTACGGTCTCGTCGCCAACGCGATCGAAATTGCGTTCGCGATCCGCAAAGCGGTCAACAGCAATCCGCTGATCTCGAAATACTTCCGGATTCTCGGTGCGGACGCGATGGTGCCGGCGCAATATCGCCAGAGCGGCTTCACCGACTATCTCGCAACAGGCATGAACTGGGCGAGTGTCCTGAAGAGCCTGGACGACGACGAGTTCTGCCTCGACCCGACCCGGATGACGTTGGTCTGCGGCACCGCCGGCTACGACGGTACGCAGTTCAAGGGCATCCTGGCCAACGACTACAACATCCAGATCAACAAGACATCGCGCAATTCTGTGTTGTTCCAGTCCAACATCAACAATACCCGCAGCGACGTCGCGCATCTGGTGAGGGTGCTGGCCGAGATCGCGGGAGAGGTCGACCGCGGGTTGGTTCAGGGCGGCGCCAATGCGAAGAAGACCTTCGAGGCGCGCGTCAAGAGCCTGATGACCGATGTGCCCGACTTGCCGAACTTCTCGCAGTTCCACGACAGTTTCCGTGGCGATGCCGGCACCAGGACCAACGAGGGCGACATTCGTAGCGGCTTCTACTCGGCCTATGACGCAGCGGGATGCGAATATATCCGGCTCGGCGATTCCGAGATCGACCGTCGTCTCAAGGCCGGTCCCGACCTCGTCTCCGCCAGTTTCGTGATCCCGTATCCGCCGGGCTTCCCGATCATGGTGCCGGGGCAGGTCATCACCCAGGAAACCATCGACTTCATGCGCAAGCTCGATGTGAAGGAAATCCACGGCTACGACGCCAAGGAAGGGCTGAAGCTCGTACGTGCCGAAGCCCTGGCGAAGATTGGGCGGCCCAAGCCCGGCGCCGCGCCGAAGCTGAAGGCGGCATCGTAATAAAGGGGAGGGATATGCAGAGCTTTTTCACGTTCTTGCAGCAGAACCCGTTTCTGTTGCTGTTCTTCGTCGTTGGGCTCGCCGTCTGGATCGGCCGGGCCAGCATCAAGGGTTACGGCCTCGGCATGGTCGCCGGCGCCATCGTGGTGGGCGCAGCCCTTTCGGTTTGGGCGTCGGTCTACGGCGTGAAGCTTGAGCTGAACGCGTTCGCCAAGAGCCTGTTCTACTATTTGTTCATGTATGGCGTCGGCTTACGTGTGGGACCGTCCTTCATCAACAGCCTGAAGGGCGATGGTCTCAAGTTCTGCATCCTGGCGCTGGTGTCGAGCGTTCTCGGTCTTGCGCTTGTCGTTATGCTTTCGAAGCTCTTTGCGCTGCCGATCGGCGCTGCCGGCGGCATGCTGGCGGGATCGCAGACCATGTCCGCCGCGATTGGCTCGGCTGAGCAGGCCATCACCTCGGGCGTCGTGAAGCTTCCCGAAGGCATGAAGCCCGAAGACGCGTCGGGCATGATCGCGCTGTCCTACGGCATCACTTATATCTGGGGCACCGTTGGCATCATCCTAATCTGCAAATATCTGCCGCGCTGGTGGGGCGTCGACGCCAAGGCTGCAGCCAAGCAGTACGAGCAGGAGTTTGGCGTCAAGGACCTCGAGGGTGGTGGCCTGACCGGTTACCGGCAGTTCGGCCTGCGTGCCTACCGGCTCGATAATCCGGCCCAGGTCGGCATGAGCATTGCCAAATTCCGCGCGATGAATCCCGAATACCGCATCGTCAATGTGGCGCGCCGAGGAGAACCGCTGGGTGCCGACCCCGAACTCGTTCTGCAAAAGGGCGACGTCGTCGCGCTCGGCGGCTCGACCGAGCATCTCACCGACAAGATGGGCCTGCTCGGTCCGGAGGTTGCCGACGCCAAGGCACTCGGTATTCCCATGGATCAGGCGGACATCCTCGTCACCAACAAGGAGATGGCCGGACGGACCTTTGAATCCTTCCGCGATACGGCCATCGCCGGCCAGCTGCAGGTCACCAAGGTGGAACGTGGCGGCGTGCAGATTCCGGCCGGTCTCAAGACCGAGTTGCAGCGGATGGACATCGTCTCGGTGGTCGGCATCAAGTCGGCTGTCAACGAGCTCGGCGACATGTGGGGACGCATTGCGCGGACCAACACCTCGACCGATCTGTTGACGCTCGCCTCAGGCATGATCATCGGCTTCCTGATCGGCATGATCGAATTTCCGGCCTTCGGCGCCAAGATCGGCCTCGGCAATGCTGGCGGTCTGTTGCTGTCCGGCGTGATCGTCTCATCGCTGGTCTCGCGACTGCGCTTCTTCGGCAATACGCCGAACGCGGCGCGCAACGTGCTGGAGGATCTCGGCCTCGTGGTCTTCGTCGCCATCGTCGGCATCAATGCCGGCGCCGGGTTGTTGGCGCAGCTCACGGGTGCGGTCGCGTTGAAGATCTTCATCGCCGGCTTCATTGCCTGCACGATTCCGCCGTTCATCGTCTGGGCGATCGGCTTCCACGTCTTCAAGATCAACCCGGCCGTGTTGATGGGCGGCGTTGCCGGTGCGCGATCTCACTCCGGGCCGTGCCGTGAGGCCGCGGTGGAAATCCAGAGCTCCGTGCCCTGGATTGGGTTCCCGGTCGGGTACGCGGTGTCCGGCATTCTGCTCACCGTGTTCGGCTACTTCGCAATGATCCTGGCTCAATAGCTCGGCGTCACAACCAGAGGAAATAAGACTCATGAGAAAAGTCGCTATCTATGCCGCCCTGGTCGCTTCGCTGGCAGGCGTCGCCGGCTTCAGCACGCCGTCGCGGGCAGAGACCGGCCAGGTCGCCGTTGTCTTCACCAAGGGCGGTTTCATCGTTGGCGTCGGTGGCGGCGAGGGCGTTCTGCTGTATCGCGGCCACAAATATCCCTTCACCGTCTCGGGTATGAGCGTCGGCTTCACGATCGGCGCTTCGACCACCAAGCTGGTCGGTCGCGCCCTCAACCTGAGGGGGCCGGAGTCGATCGAAGGCTCCTACGCTGTCGGCGGTGCGGGCGGTGCTATCGCTGCCGGCGCAGGTGCCGTTCAGCTCCAAAACGGCAACGGCGTGATTCTGCAGCTTAGCGGACCGAAGGTCGGTGCGGAGCTGTCGGCCGCTGTGGGGGGCGTGACGATAGCTTTGAAGCGGTAGAGCGGCACTCGCGCCGCTCTAGCTGAATGACGGCTGCTTCTCTCATGCACGTAAGTCAGGAAGCGGCGGCAAATCAGCGCCAGGTTCGGATGCCAGCCGCGTTTCGCGAGGCATCGTCGAAAAGCGGATCACGGTACCCATATCGAGGGAGGACATGCCATGCTTCGTTATCTTCTGGCTCTTGTTGCGGCCGTCGTTCTTCTCACGGCAATGCTCATTCCCGATGATGCCTATGCCCGCCGCGGAGGTGGCGGTGGTGGCTATCGCGGAGGTGGAGGGGGCATGCGCGCCGGAGGTTTTCATGGCGGTGGCTATCGTGGCGGCGCCGTTCACGCGGGGCGGATCCATGGCGGAGGCGGACGCCATTACGCAGGAGGTCCGCGGCCAAGCCATCCCATCGCCGGTCGTCCGGGTCGCCCCGGTTACCCCGTTGCGGGCCGTCCCGGCCGTCCCGTCGCCGGTTATCCCGGAGGCTATCCGCGATATGGCTATCGAGGCGCGGCTTACGGTGCTGCTGCCGTCGGTGCGGCCGCCGCGGGCGCCTACGGGTACTACAACAACAACTACAACAACGGTTGTTATCAGGACACGTACGGCAACTGGGTCTGTCCCAACCAGTACCCGTATTGAAAGAATGCGCTGCTGACGGACCCAGCGGACCGTCAGCAGCGCGGTCAAGGATCAGACCGCACCGGCAGTGCGTTCGATCACCTCGTCAATAACGTTCGGCGACGAAGTTCATCCCGCGCAGGACCGCTTGGTCATTGTAGCGTCCTTTGTCGGAGCGCTTCGGCAGCTTCACCTTGTCCTTCTTGATCCGCTTGTGCGGGATAGCCTCCAGGATGTGCGCGATACAGTTCAGCCGCGCCCGCCGCTTGTCGTCGGAGCGAATGATGTACCAAGGCGCCTCCTTCGTGCTCGTCTTCTTGAGCATCAGGTCGCGCGCGCGGGAATAATCATACCAGCGTTTGAAGGATTCGAGGTCCATCGGACTCAGCTTCCATTGCCGCACCGGATCGTCGATGCGGGCGTTGAAGCGGCGCTCCTGCTCCTCCATCCCGACCTCGAGCCAGATCTTGATCAGGATGATGCCGCCGTCGATGGCGTACTTTTCCATCTGCGGGCAGAGCGAGAGGAAACGATCGTGCTCGGCGGGCGAGCAGAACCCCATGACATATTCGACGCCGGCGCGATTGTACCAGCTGCGGTCGAAAATCACGATTTCCCCGCCGGCCGGAAACTGCTTCATGTAGCGCTGGAAAAAAAGCTGGGTCTTTTCGCGATCCGATGGCGCCGGCAGCGCCACCACCCGGAATACGCGCGGGCTGACCTTTTCTGTGATCGCCTTGATCGTGCCGCCCTTGCCGGCCGCATCGCGGCCTTCGAACAGGACGATGACTCGAAGCTTGTTTTCCTTCACATAATCCTGGAGGTGGCAAAGCTCGATCTGGAGCTTTTCGAGCTCCTTCTCGTAGTCCTTGCGCTTCATCCGCTCTGAGGCTTCGCCCTTTGCCATGCCGCTCCGCCTTCTCTTAACTCGGCCGAAACGTGATCAGTCGCCCCAGGAAATGATGACGCCGATGTCGCCGGGCACGCCGCCAGGAAAATCGATGACCTGATAGCCGATGCGATAGCCGCGAGGCTTGAGGTATTCGGTCCAGAGCTCGAAGATCTCTTTTGGAATTCCCGTCAGCGTTTTCTCCCAGCCCGCCTCCATCTGGTTGATTGCGCGGCCCTTGTCGGTGCACAGGGTGTTCGGGAAGCGATAGACCTGCACTTCGGTCAGGCCGTTGCGAACCGCGCGCTGGATGATGGTCGAGGCGAGCTTGATTTTCTCCTCCTCGGATTTGCCGGACGGTCTGCTCAGCCGTTCGATCAGAGCGCGTTTCTCGGCTTCGGCCGCGGCGGCGAGGCGAACATATTCCTCGGCCTTTCTGGCTTCCTCGAGCGCAGCTTCCTTGCGAATTTGCAGTGCGTTGGGAATGAGCTCATCGATGCCGGGCATGATTGGGGCGTTCCTGGCTTGCTGTGGGGTCGGCGTCAGGGCTAAGCTAGGTTTCGCGCCGTTCGGACCTTTGATTCATATCAAGCAATTTTCCCACCTGCGCGGCCACGGTAACGAGCCGGCGCGCAGACCGCCCTGATCCCTTCCGTGGAGGCGACCATTGAGCGAGCAACTTCATCCGATGGCCCCGCATCATCTGCCGTTCTATCTCGCGCCGGGAAGCGGCACGGACGTGCTGATGGTGGTGATGGGGATCTTCCTGATCGGCACCGTACTCTGGGTTGGCACGCTCTATTGGAAGCTGCACAGCCTGCCCGAACGGATGGCGCACAAGTCACAGAAGCTGCAGTTCGAGATCGTGGCCGTGCTGGGCATCATCTCGCTCTTTACGCACATGCACATTTTCTGGGTGGCCGGCCTTCTGCTCGCGATGATCGACTTGCCAGATTTCGGCACGCCGCTGCGGAGTATCGCAGGCTCGGTTGAGAGGATCGCTGACGCCGCGCCCGGCGAGGGTCGCGAGCCAGAACTCCCCAGCTTGCCGCCGGTCGAGAAGCCGATCGTCAAGGGGAAGGAGCACAGCCATGTTTGAGCTCATGTTCTGCTCCATCCTGACCATCCTGCCGGACTACCTCTACCGACGTTATGCCCAAGGCAAACGGTTCGGCAAGGAAATCACCTTCTTTTCCATCTGGTACGAATTGCGATGGGGTATCACCGGCTGCTTGATGCTGACGATTTCGCTGATCACGATGATCTTCTACTTTCACCCGTCAACGACCTCGGCCGCGCTCTATTTTCGGACGGTCCCCATTCTTCCTGAAGGCTCCGGCCGCGTCGCGGAAGTCAATGTCGGCTACAGCGAGGCAGTGAAGAAAGGCGACGTGCTGTTCAGGTTGGACAGTTCGAAGCAGAAGGCCGCCTTGGAGACGGCCACGCGCAAGATCGCCGAGGTCGACGCCGCGATGACAAGCGCCGAAAACGACGTGGTCAAGGCCGAAGCGCAGATCCAGGAAGCCAAGGCCAGCCTTCAGCAGGCCAAGGACGAGCTGGACGTCAAGACGGAGCTGCAGCGCCGCAATCCCGGTATCGTCCCGCAACGCGATATCGAGAAATTACAGGTCGTGGTCAACCAGCGGCAGGCTGGTGTGGACTCGGCCACCGCGTCCAAGACGTCGGCGATGTTGCGGCTTTCAACGCTGTTGCCGGCTGAAAAAGCGAGCGGCCAGGCGGCGTTGGCTGAAGCGCAGGTCGATCTCGACAAGACCTTCGTTCGCGCCGGCGTCGACGGTCGGGTCGAGCAGTTCCTCGTTCGGACGGGCGATCTCGTTGCCCAGATCATGCGACCCGCCGGCGTGTTGATACCGGCGGATGCCGGCAGGGGTAGGCTGCAGGCCGGGTTTGGACAGATTGAAGCGGGGGTGGTGAAGGTAGGGATGGTCGCAGAAGCGACCTGCATCTCCAAGCCATGGGTGATCATTCCGCTCCTTGTCACCGATGTGCAGGATTACATCGCCGCCGGCCAGGTGCAGGCTGGCCAGGAATTGATTGAAGCTCAGAATGCACGTAAGCCGGGTTCGATACTCGCCTTCCTGGAGCCGCTGTACAAGGGCGGCCTCGACGGCGTGACGCCGGGCAGCAGTTGCATCGTCAATGCCTACACCAGCAATCACGAGGAGATCTCGGCCAAGGAGACCGGTACAGGCCGGGCAATTGCCTTGCACGTCGTCGATGGTGTCGGACTCGTGCACGCCATGCTCTTGCGAATTCAGGCGCTGCTGCTGCCGATCAAGACGCTGGTGCTCAGCGGGCACTGACCGGCATCGCTTTGGCTTGAATCGCATTTCGGTTCAGCGATGCGCCTCAGTTGAGCCGGTCTGGCGTCATGAGCCAGTCCGACCAGTCAGCGCATATTCACTGTGAGCGCCACATGGTCCCCGCAAAAATGCCGATCTGGCTTCGTTCCTTCATTGTCGCCAGCGCTGTCGTGCTCGTGCTTGGAGCTGGCCTGTTCGGCTACCGGTGGTATTCTCGCCCCACGACGCTGACCATCGCCGTCGGATCGCTGGACGGTGAGGCCGCGCGTCTGGTCTCGGCACTGGCGAGCCGGCTTGCCGTGGTGAACGCCCCGGTCCGGCTCAGACTGGTGGAAACGACCAACGCGGTTGATGCTGCCGAGCAGTTTGCGGCGGAAAAGGTCGAGCTTGCTGTCGTCCGGGGCGACGTCGGCGACCTATCGCAGGCGCAGGCTATCGTGGTTCTCGCCCACGCCGTTGTCCTGCTGGTTGCGCCGCCGGGCTCCTCCATTACCGAAATCGCTGGTCTGAAGCGCACCAGCGTCGGCGTGATCGGCGGCGAGATGAATCGCAAGCTCATCGACGTTCTGAGCGACGAATACGGTCTGGGACGTGCCAATGTGACGTTCCGCAATCTCCAGCCGGCCGATGCGCGGCGTGCACTCGATGCGAAGGAGGTGCGGGCGATCCTGGTCGTCGTTCCTCTTGCCGAAAAATATCTTGCTCTGTTACGCGGCCTTTTTCTGCAGACGCCCAAGACCGCGCCGGTTCTGCTTCCGATCGATGCGGCCGGTGCCATCGCGGAGAAGCAGCGCGCCTATGAAAGCTTCGATGTCCCGAAGGGCACGCTGCGCGGTTCGCCGCCTATCCCGAGCGAGGATCTGACCACGTTGCGGGTCTCTTTCTACGTGGTCGCGCGAAAGCAGCTCAGCGCTGAGGTGGCCGGCAGCCTCGCCGACGCCCTGATGAAGGCACGCAGGGATCTGCTGGGGGAATTGCCGATACTCTCTCAAATGACCGCGCCGAGCACGGATTCGGACGCCTTCCTCCCGGTTCATCCTGGCGCCGCAGCATTCTACAACGGAACGCAGCAGAGCTTTCTGGACGAATGGGGAAACATCATCTTTCTCGCGCCCATGATTTTGGGCGGCCTCATCTCGGTGCTGGCCGCGGCCTGGAAATTCCTTCAGGTGCGTGATCCCTCTAAGGATGAACGGGGCCTGGACTCGCTGTATGCGCTGGGCGCGCGGATACGCAGGACGGAGGCGGAGGCCGAACTGTCCGATATCGAGGTCGAGATCGACCGGGTGCTCCAGGGCCAGCGCGCCAAGGCCGCTGCAGGAGACGAGAATGCGCTCGATGTCACGACATTGAATGTCGCTGCGCATCGTCTTCAGAGCCTGATTCACGACCGTCGGATCCTGCTGTCCGCGTACGGACATGAGCAAGCGCTCGGTCAGCCAGTTGACCGCACCTGACGGTGGTCACTTCCAGACCAAGTCGAATCACGGCCGACCCCAAGCTCAGCGACCTTGATCTTGATCAAACCCTCCGGCCGCCAACCCCGTTTCCTTCAGCAATCGCGTCATGCGAAAGGTGCGGGACATCAGGGGGATAGCGGACGGGCAATGAAGCGCCGTGAGTTCATGGCCTTGATCGGGGCTGCAGTTGCTTGTCCGGTTTTCGCGCGCGCTCAGGATGGGGCACCGCGGCCGATGCCGTCGGTCGGCGTGCTGACTGGCAATTTGGTGGGCGATGGCGGCGCACAGATGCGCGTCAATGCCTTTCAGCAGGGTCTCGCCGACCTCGGCTGGATCGCCAATCAGAACTACCGACTCGATGTGCGCTGGCCGGGCTCCAATCCGACATGGCAGGAACGTGAAGCTCGCGAACTTGTTGCCACCGGACCCGACGTGCTGTTTGCGACCAGCACGGCGACGACACGGGCGCTGCGGGCTGCAACGCAGATCATTCCGATCATCTTTGTCGTGCTCTCGGATCCGGTCGGGACAGGCCTCGTCGTCGATCTGGCAAGGCCGACCAGCAATCTTACCGGCTTCTCGCTTTACGAGCATGCTATGAGCGGGAAATGGCTGAGCTTGTTAAAGGACTTGGTACCCAGCATGAGCAGTGCGATGCTTCTGTACAATCCCGAGACCGCACCATACGCGCCGCTTTATCTTCAGGCCGCACACCAGGTGGAAAATCGCCTCCGCATGACGGTTACCGGCGCCTCCGTCCGCAGCGGCGCCGAGATCGCGGGGGTCATCGAGACGGCGGCGCGGAATGGTAGCGGGCTCGTCGTGCTGCCGGATGGCGGTTTCTTCAGTACTCAGAGCGCAATGGCAATCCCGTTGCTGGCCCAGCGCCGCGTGCCGGCGATCTTTGCCGTCCGCTTCTATGCTGTGAATGGCGGGCTGATGTCTTATGGCGCCGACCTGACGCAGCAGTTTCGCGATGGCGCTGGCTATGTGGCTCGCATCCTTCGCGGCGCCGAGGTCCGCAGTCTTCCGGTGCAATTCGCCACGAGGTTCGATCTCGTTATCAACGTGAGAGCCGTCCACGCCTTCGGACTGGCAATCCCGGAGCGATTGCTCATGGAGGCTGAGCTGATCGACTAGCTTGCTCGGGCGTGGCGGGGGATGAGGCAGCGTTTCGTTGATCTCGATCAACAAACGCCAGCTCTCGGGTTTGATGATCGCCGGACATGTGTATGGAGGATCTGATGTTTTGCTGCGGCAGGACCTTGATGGCGCTTGCGCTCGTGATCGCGATTCCGCTGGCGGCGGCGGCGCAGACCGCAGATAAGGCGCCGGCCTCCAGCCCACAGCAGGCAAATCCCCCCGGGCAAGCCGCAGAGCTTCTGAAACCGGAGCAGCTCGAAGCCCTGGTCGCACCGATTGCGCTCTATCCGGACGAACTGCTTGCTAACGTGCTGGCCGCGTCCACCTATCCTCTGGAAGTCGTTCAGGCCGATCGCTGGCTGAAAGAGCGCAAGACTCTGAAGGGTGATGCCCTGAAGACGGAAGTCGAGAAGCAGCCGTGGGATGACAGCATCAAGGCACTAGCTTCGACCGCCGAGGTCCTGACCATGATGAGCGACAAGCTCGACTGGACCAAGGCGCTGGGCGACGCCGTGCTGGCACAGCAGCCGGATGTGATGGATGCGGTCCAGCGGCTGCGGACCAAGGCTTATGACAACAAAAAGCTGGTGACCACCAAGCAGCAGAAGGTGAGCGTCAAGACCGAGGAAAGCAGGCAGGTGGTCGTGATCGAGCCGGCGGTTCCCGATACGATGTACGTGCCGTACTACGAGCCTGCGACGGTCTACGGCGCGTGGCCCTACAACGAGTATCCACCATATTACTTCGGCTACCCATCCTACATCGGCGCAGGCGTCGTCGCGGCGGGTCTCGCCTTCGGCACGGCCTGGGCCATCGGTCGCTGGGGCAATTATTGGGGCGGCGGCTGCAACTGGGGCAACCGCAACGTCTATATCAATCACCGGACCACGAACATCGGAAATGGCTGGCAGCACAATCCCTCGCATCGCCAAGGGGTACGCTACAACAACGCCAACGTTCAGCAGCGCTTCGGCAATAGCAATCTGAAGGCCGGCGCCGCCGACCGGATGGATTTCCGCGGCCGCGACGGACAGCAGAAGCCGGGACAGGATCGGCCTGGTGGCGCAGATCGCGCCGGTGACCGTGCGGGAGATCGCGCTGGCGACCGAGGTGGCGACCGTCAAGGCGCCGGGGATCGCGCCAAGGCGGGAGGCGATCGCGCCAAAGGTGGCGGCGATCGCGCGGGCAAGGCGGGTGGTGCCAAAAACGCGGGCGCCAAGAACGCCGGGACCAAGGGGGGCGGCGGTGCCAAGGCCGCGAACCGAGCTGGCGGCAGCCCACGCGGCGGGAGTGCGCTGAACGTATCGTCTGGCCGCTCGGCGGCCGCAGCATCGGCCCGCGGTCACGCCAGCATGGCGAGCATGGGACCGCGTGGCGGCGGTGGCGGCGCGAGCTTCGCCGGTCGTGGTGGCGGCGGTGGCGGATTCCAGGGCGGTGGTGGCGGCGGCCGGGGCGGTGGCGGCGGCGGGCGCCGCTCCGACATCGTGCTCAAGCACGATGTCGTTTTGCTCGGCTATCTCGCCAACGGGCTTGGTTACTACCGCTTCAGCTATATTGGCAGCGACAAGGCCTATGTCGGGGTCATTGCGCAGGAAGTCGAAGAGGTGAAGCCAGAAGCCGTTACCCGCGGAGCCGATGGTTATCTCCGGGTCTATTACGAGAAGCTCGGTCTAAAATTCCGTACGTATCGGGATTGGCTCGCCGGCGGCGCAACGATTCCTGCGGAGGTGATGCCATGATGAGCTTTAAGTCGCTTCATCGCGTCGCGCTGCCGGCCATCATGGCGCTGGCGCTCATGAGTTCGCCATCCCGGGCGCAGCAATCTTACCCGACACCGGAGGATGCAGCGGCGGCGCTCGCTGCCGCCGTCAAAAGCGGGCCCGACCGGGCCATCCTGAAAGTCCTCGGCAGCGCTGCCGAGGACATCGTCTCGTCCGGCGACGAAGTCGCCGATGCCGATATCCGGCAACGCTTCACCTCGATGTATGAGGCCAAGCATTCGATCAAGGCGGAGGGCAACAAGAAGGCGACGCTGGTGCTGGGCCCGGACGACTTCCCATTCCCGATCCCGCTCGTCAACACCAGGACCGGCTGGGAATTCGATACCGCCGAAGGCCGCATTGAGGTGCTGTATCGCCGCATCGGCCGCAATGAACTCGACGCGATCCAGACCAGTCTCGCCTTTGTCGATGCCGAGAACGAATACGCCGACAAGGATCGCGGTGAGGGTATTGGCGTGTACGCGCAGCGCATCGTCAGCAGTGCCGGCAAGAAGGATGGACTGTTCTGGCGCGACGACAACGACCAGAGCCCGCTCGGTGCATTGGCGGCGCAGGCTTCGGCCGAAGGCTACAAGCCCGAGGAGGGTGCGGCGCCTTATCACGGCTACTATTTCCGGATCCTGAAGGGGCAGGGGTCGAACGTGCCAGGTGGCGCGCTCAACTATGTGGCCAAGGGCAAGATGATCGGAGGTTTCGCGCTCATCGCCTGGCCTGCCGAGTACGGCAATTCCGGCGTCATGACCTTCCTGGTCAACCATGGGGGCGTTGTCTACCAGAAGGATCTCGGGCCTCGAACCAAAGTCCTCGCCTCCCGTATCACCGCATTCGACCCCGACCAGACCTGGAAGAAGGTCGATGGTGTAAAACCCTGAGCGACTGACGGAGATACTGCGTCTGGCACCCTCGTATCGATCGCCAACCTCAGCACGATCATGATCTCTATGAAGTGAGCGAAATGCGGAACGGTCGTGACGGTCTCGTACCGTCATGGCGCCGAAGCGGGAGCGGAAATTGGAATTTCAAGCTCGAAAATGGAGCCCTTGACGTCCGATTTGATCAGCCTCAGCTTTCCTCCACACCTTGCGGCCAAATTGCAGGAGATAGCCAGCCCCAATCCCATACCGCCTTGTTTCGTCGTGAAGAACGGATCGAAGATGCGCTCTTGATCACGTGGCGAAATGCCGGCGCCCGAGTCTTCAATGGACAAATGGACCGTTGTGCCTCCATCAAGACGGGTTTTCATACGCAGCTCTCGTTGATCGGCGGGGACAGAGCTCATTGCGTCAATCGCGTTCTTGCAGAGGTTCAGGAGAATCTGCTGGAGCTCAGTGCCGTCCAGGACGACTGGAGGAATGTTGCCCTGAAACTCCGTCGTTACTGATACGCCGTTGGCCAGGAGATCGTGCCTCAGCAGCCTGCGCGCCAACTCGGCGACATCCTCGACGTTTGCCGAAGCGCCGCCGTGCGCCGTTTTGATCGTCATCTCGCGAATGCTCGATATGATGTCTGCGGCCCGGCTGCCATCGGCTTCGATGTCACAGAGGATGTTCTCGAGTTCCTCCAGTTCAGGCGAGGTCGCTCGGAGGTGACTGAGCCCTGTCGCAGCATTGAGCGAGATGGCCCCTAACGGCGATCTCAGCTCATGGGCGATCGCACCAGTGACCGCGTCGATGCTGAGAAGCCGGTTCGCTCGTTCGCGTCGCTGCAGGGCGATGACGCTGGCGAGGCGCGAATAGATAAACATCGTTTCGATGAGCAATATGGTCAGCAACATGCAGCTGCCGACCAGAACGAAACCGCGTGCTGCGTACCAACCCACGGTGAATCGAACCGAGCTGCCGATGATCGCCACCAGGAAATTGGGCAGGTAGGCGAGCAAAGTCACCATCAACCAAAGGTCAAGAATGGTGCGCATGCGCGCAAACAGGACGGTGAGAGCAGTCACATTCCAAAGCAAAAGTATCAGGTTGACCTGATTACCGAGAGGCGTCTGATGCCTGACGTCATTCACGTAGAAGCTCGGGAGAAACTCGGCTTTCGCGGTCACCATCCACGTCAGTCCCGCCACCGTGGCGGCGATGCAGCCGAATGCTAACACGATCGCGGCTATCGCAGGTCTGCCTGGTCTGCCGGCGGTGGAACGATCCTTTGTGAATCCGTACACTAGGATCGCTGCGGGAAAAGCCGTGTGCCAAAGCACGTAAAGCCAAGCGGGGCTGTTCAGTCCGTCCCCAATGAGACCCGCGGGAGCGTATCCGTTCGGAAAGGCGAGCGTTTGCAAGAATGCGAACGATCCGCTGAAAACGTATCCGCTTGCGAGTGCAAGAAGTGCCCGCTGAGGCTGGATCGAAAATTGAGCAAACAGCAGGGCTGCCGTGATGAATTCGGCCAGGGCCAACGCGGTCTGCAAGACTGGAACGAAACCATTGATCTGGCCCAATTGGATCCGGGCGAACGGCGCGATGACCGCTGCAAGGACGATGAGCGAGACGGCGACACCCACGGCCCAGGCCTTTTGGCGGGGGGTTGCGGGGATGTTCGCGATGACCAATGGGAATTCTTGCTCATCATCGTAAGCGGGCTCGGCGGCTGCGTTGGCCAATCGCTCGCTCGCTAGCGCAATGCCCGGCCCTGATGCTGTCGCACCGCCGCCAAGTCCCATGAACTTGCGCTGGCTCATGCCGCCTCCGGAGCACCGCGAGACACATCCTACTCGTCTAAACGCCCTCAGTGAAGCGCCTGATTGAGAGGTGGATATAGACTGGGGGCTCCCGCCAATGGTGCGGATGGTGTGCTCCCGATGGACACGCTCCGCGTACGTCGCCAAGAGTGACTCGGATTCCATGCCATGGGGCCCTCCAGTATGAGGCTGCGCATTAAACTAAAGCCGCGGGACTCGTCGAGCGAAACACCCGCCAGCGCCGTCAACCCCTCTTTGCAAAAATATTCCACTTTACCGAAATTCGGTTTTAGCGTATATGTCGCTCATCCCGGCTCATCCTTGAGGGGCGATCTTGTGGTCGTCACGTTCGCGAGCCGGGCTTGCGGTGGACGCGGCAGCGTTCGGGTGCGAGTGGCCAAGGGCAGGGCGGATTGCTCTCCGTGAGCCCAAGGCTTCGTTCCGACGAGCGGCGCTGCTAGGCTTCGTCTCGTCTGTAAGTTTCCGGCTCCGTCGACAGGGCTGGAAAAACTGCGGCGAAATGGCGGGCCGTGCGTACGGCAAAACCGTGTGGTCCTGGCCGTCGTTGCTACGGTCAAGCCCTGGCGAATGCGGCATCTGCGTCAACCGGCGCGGTGCCGGTGAATTTCGCGAAGGCGAGGGAGGCCAAAGAGAACTCGGCTCCCGGGAGAGCACGGCATAAGCCGTCCAACCATCGCGCAGGGAAGGCCGAGTGATTGGCACCACCTGTATGCTGCTGTGCGGTTTTCCTGCGTGTGCTTTTCGCGCAGCGGACCGCGGGTGCCAGCCGGCACCCGGCCTTCCCTGCGCCCTCTTGGACAAGAGGGTGGAATGACGAAGCAAAGCTCGGGCGAAACGCGTCGCGAGGACGCGAAACTGCGCGGTTTGCTATCACCCATGCTGACTGGCACGCCTAGCGATCCGCTGAAAGACCAGGCCCGGATTGATCCGCCGCAGGCGCGTGATGGTTTTCACGGGGGGATCGATCTGGATGATCCGATTCTCGCGATCGACGGAGACAGGTCTTGCGCCGTCGGAATATCCGGCCCGCCCGCTGGCGAGGGAGGTTCCACGGCCTCGCGCACAATGCCAGGCAGGAAGGTCGCGCACTCGGCAACCCCGAGACCGCCAGGGTGGTGGGTGGCCAGACCCGTGAATTTCTCAAATCATTAACAATGTTGAATCACAGGCCGGAGCCATTGCTCTACCGTGAACCTTTCCGCTGGGGCTTTCCATGATCGATACCGCGACCAAGGCGTTGTTGCGCACCGTTCTCGACGAGGTGTGTGAAGGTGTTCCACGCTGTGAGATCGGCGCCAGGACCCGCGTAGCCTCGAAGCTTCTGGAGACTGCAAGCAGGGGTGACATCTCTGCGGATTGCCTCAAACAAGCGGCCCGCAATGCTCTCTCAGAAGTCCCGACGATGTGACGACGGTCATGTGGGGGCGGGGGTGAATTTCCACGTGACGGTCCTCAAGATCCTGGTGAGCTACCCGGATGGGTTCGCCGCCATGGAGGATCTCAAGCGGGATATGGCCATTCTTGCGACCAGCGGTCGCGACTGGAGCGAGCGCACCCGGCGGCTCGCCGGGCGAGCGCCGGGGCTGGACATCTTTTCGCAAGGGCTGATCGACCGGACCAATGGCGGGTGGCGCATCACGGCCAAGGGCCGCGCCGTGCTTGATCTGATGGAAGCTCGTCCGGACCACGCGCCGATTGCCGCCCAACAACCTTCCTCAGAGTCGGAGCTCGTACCGGCGATCTCGCGGCACATTCCGGCGGAGAGGGGCCGAGGACGACTTGCGGCGCGCCGTCGCCGACGCAACGCCCGCAAGCAGGCTCGGGCCTCCTAGCGAGGAACGAGCGTCGCTCCCGAAGCTTGAGCAAACGCCTTGTGATGGAAGACGCTCATGCAAAGTTCCGACTCCACGTTGTCGACGGCCCGTCTGTCGCGAGCGACGGACGATATCTGGGTCGTGGACGACGCGCCGATCAGCGCCACGGGTTTGAAACTCCCGGTGCGCATGACCGTCATTCGGCTGTCGAACGGCGATCTCGTGCTGCATTCGCCGGTGAGATATTCGCCGGCCCTCCGCGGTGAGTTGGAGCGGCTAGGCGCGATAAAGTATTTGCTCGCGCCGAATATCGCGCACTGGATGTTCCTGTCCGAGTGGCAGAGGGAGCTGCCGCAGGTGACAACGTTCGCGGCGCGCGGCCTTGCGGCGCGCAGGCAAATTCGAGCAGCACGCATCCGTATCGACAGAGAGATCGGAGACACGACGCCTGAGGAATGGAGGCCCGACCTCGAAGCCGTCTCGGTGAACGCTCCGATGTTCTCCGAGATCGAGCTGTTCGACAAGCGCAGCCGGACACTGATCCTGACGGATCTCGTGCAAAATCTCGATCCCAACGATCTCAGCGCGCCAAACGAGGCCGCGGCAAACCTCCTCGGCATTTCCAAGCCAAACGGAATGGCGCCAGTCTATCTGAGACTGCTGCTGCGCCTCGGCGGCCGTTCGGTGCGGTCCGCAGCCGAGCGGCTCATACGGCTGTCGCCGGAGCGGGTGATCTTCGCGCATGGGGACTGGTTCGAAGCGAACGGAACCGAGCGCCTTCGGCGATCCCTGCACTGGCTGCTTCCGGCGGGCGGCTCCGGATCTGAGCCGCGGCAAATGACTGGCACGCGCGTCGTCATAACCGGTGCCTCGAGCGGAATCGGGCGTGCTACGGCGCTGGCCTTCGCCGGCAAGGGCGCAAGCGTGGTCCTGGCGGCACGCCGTGCTGAAGTCCTGACGAGCCTCGCCGCAGAATGCGAGGCGCTCGGAGGCCGCGCATTGGCGATCCCGACCGATGTCACCGATGCAGAGGCGGTGCAGCGACTGGCCCGAGAGGCCGAAGACGCGTTCGGCGGCATCGACGTCTGGATCAACAACGCCGGCACCGGCGTTTTCGGGGCCTATCAGGACGCGGATATCGCGCTTCATCGCCGAACGATCGAGGTCAATCTCCTCGGCACCATGCATGGCGCTTTCGCGGTGCTTCCAATCTTTCTCCGCCAGAACCGCGGCATCCTGATCAACAACGTCTCGCTCGGCGGCTGGGCGCCGACGCCCTTTGCTGCGGCCTATACCGCGAGCAAGTTCGGCCTGCGGGGCTTCACCGCGAGCCTGCGTCAGGAGCTCAGGGCTCACCGCAACATCCATGTCTGCGGTGTCTTCCCGGCCATGGTCGACACGCCGGGCTTCGTCCACGGCGCCAACATGTCCGGCCGAACGCTCGATCCCGGTCCGCTGCTGTATCAGGCGGAGGACGTTGCCGAGACGTTCGTGAGCCTCGTTCGCGCACCCCGTGACGAAGTCGCCGTGGGCTGGCCGGCTCGTGCCGGCCAAATTGCCTACGCGATGGCTCCGCAGATCACCGAGAACCTCGTGGGAGCTGCCTTCCGCTACCTGCTGTCGCGCGCGCGCCCGGCGAAGAGCAGCGAGGGTACCATGATCGAAGCTGGTCCGCAGGGCACGTCGATCGACGGCGGTTGGCTGTCACGCAAGCAGCTTCCACCTGCCGATGTCATCAGTCAGGGGCTCGCGGTACTGGGACTAGCTGCGGGCGTGGCTCTCCTGGCTTCAGCAGTTGCGCGTCGCGCCGGCAGATCGGGACAAGGCGTCGCCAAGCACAAACAAGTCCTGCCGAGGCAGATCAGGGCAGCGCGTAGGCCCGCACGTAATCGCCGAGTTTAGTGCCGAACGAGCCGTGGCCGCCGTCGACCGTGACGACGTATTGCTTGCCGCCGGCCTCATAGGTCATCGGCGTCGACTGGCCGCCGGCAGGAAGGCGGTCCTGCCAAAGCTGTCTGCCATCGCGAACGTCGAACGCGCGGATATAGTCATCCATCGTTCCCGTGATGAAGATGACGCCGCCCGCGGTGACGATCGGACCGCCCAGCATGGGAACGCCGAGCTTGAATGGCAGCGGCAGCGGGGCCTGATCGCGGATCGTGCCGATGCGATGTTGCCAGGCCACTTTGTGCGACCTCAGATCGATCGCTGCGATGTTGCCCCATGGCGGAGCAAGGCAGGGGATGCCGAGCGGTGAGAGGAAAATGCCGAGATCAACGCCGTAGGGGGCGCCGTACATCGGCTGCACACCCAGCTCGGTTCCTGGTGGATGCGCCGCATTCGGCGCGGCCGGATTGTCCTTCCCGCGCGCCACGAGCCGCGAGACGAAGGGAATCGATTGAGGGTTCGCGATCGCGATCTGGCGTTGTGGATCGACGGCGATGCCGCCCCATTCGAACATGCCGAAGTCTCCGGGAAACACCAGCGTGCCTTGTTCAGACGGCGGCGTGAACGGCCCCTCATAGCGCAGGCGCTTGAACTTGATCCGGCAGGCGAGCTGGTCGAACATCGTGCTGCCCCACATCTGCGCGTCCGTGAGTTTGCCGGAGGGGCGGAAGCTCAATTCCGAAAAAGGCTGGGTCGGCGATAGCCGATCTCCATTCGCGGCGCTCTGCGGCACCGGCTTCTCCGGTGCGGGCACCAACTGACGCCCGTCGCGGCGGTCGAGCACGAAGATGTCGCCGGTCTTGGCCGGGATGTAGATCGCAGGCGTCACGCCGCCGTTAGAGTGCAAATCGACCAGACTGGGCTGCGACGGCATATCCATGTCCCAGAGATCGTGGTGCACATTCTGGAACGACCAACGCAGTTTCCCGGTCATGAGATCGAGGGCAATCAACGCCGAATCGTAGCGCTCGTTTTCGGGCGAACGGCCGCCGCCCCAGATATCCGGAGAGCTCGAGCCGAGCGGGACATAGACGAGCCCGAGCTTCTCGTCGACCGCCGAAATGCTCCACGAATTGGGTGAACCGGCTGTAAAATGATGCGAGGCCGAAGGCATTTCGTTCGGATCGGAGTTGCCGGCATCGAACGCCCAGATCAACCGTCCGGAATAGATATCGAAACCACGAATGACGCCCGACGGCACGCGATCGGAATAGTTGTCGATCACCGCGCCGCCGACGATCAGCACCTTGTCCGTGACGACGGGTGGTGAGGTGCCCTCGTAAAAGCCGAGCGTCTGGATCTCGCTGCCTTGCTTGAGATCGATCTGTCCCTGGTTGCCAAAACTCTCGCAAGGCGAGCCGCTCTGCGCATCGAGCGCGAACATCCGTCCGTCGTTGGTCGGGACGAAAATGCGCGCCGCACAATCGCTCGGCGCCGGCGTGCCGTCGGCAGTTACCGCGCCGGGCATGGTCGCGTGATAGGATACGCCGCGGCAGGTCATGTGCTGGAACGCCTTGTTGTGCTGGACCTGCGGGTCAAACTTCCAGCGCAATCTTCCGGTCGCGGCTTCGAGCGCAAACACGATCTGGTGCGGCGAGCAGGTGTAGAGGAGATCGCCCACCTTGAGCGGCGTTGCCTGGTTGGTGATCTCGTCGGGGTCATCAGGGCCCTTGTGGTCACCGGTGCGGAATTCCCAAGCGAGCTTGAGCTTCTCGACGTTGTCCTTGGTGATCTGGCTCAGCGACGAGAAGCGCGTACCGAAGGCGCTGCCGCCGTAGGCCGTCCAGTTCTGCCCGGCGGCAGCGGGCTGGTCCGGTTCGGGAGCCGCGATGGCCCCGGTTGTTTCGCCCTCAGGTATCGTGCCGGCAAGATCGCGGCGATCACTCGTCAAGGAAATGCCGACGACGATGGCTGCGGCTATCAACACAAGGCCAAGCGCCCATCGCGCTGCGCGCAAGCGAGGCGCTAGGCGGGAGGCAATGAAGGGCAGCATTAGCCACAGGCCAAGCGGCACGAGCACATCGCCGCGCGGCGCCAGCGACCAGAAATCGAAACCCACTTCCCAGATCGCCCAGGCCAACGTTCCCGCCAGCAGCGCGGCATAGGTCCAGAGCGCCTCGGCGCGACGGCGCGCGAGCAGCCAACTCGTGAGCAGAAGCATGATGCCCGCGATCAGATAATAGACGAGCCACCCAGGGCCGCGAGCCAGGCACCGCCAGCCAGGAGGCCCAATCCCATGATGGCGACGACCACAATGGTGATGGCCAGCAATGGCGCCTCACGGAACCAGTTCGTTGAACGATGCGTCGATGTCATGATGGTCACTTCAGCGTATAGAGAAACGCCGCGATGTCCCGCGCGTCCTTCTGCGGGATGCCCATTCGCGGCATGGCATTGCCCGGCAACGCCCGCTGCGGATCCTCGATCCAGTCGGCCATGTTATCCGGCGAATTGTGGATGTAACCGGCGATGTAGCTTCGCGTGCCGATCCGATGCAAGGGTGGGCCGACATTGCCTTCGGCGCCGGCGATACCAGGAATATCGTGACAGCCGCCGCAGTGGTACTGCTTGACGAGGTCGGCGCCACGGCGCGCGTCGCCCATGAAATTGTCCGGGCCCGCAGCGTTGCAGGCGGCGGTAGCGGTAGCCAGGAGTGCAGTGACTAGCAATCTCGTGATCGGATTCACCATCGCTGCTCCGCTCGGCCGATCAGGGCTTCTGGCCGAAATTGAAAGACTTGGTGGCAGACCAGGGATCGGTCGTCGAGACCTGCTCGCTCGGGACTTGCTCGACCTCGGGCGATGGCAGATTCGCAGAAAAGGTGCGGCCCCATTGGTGGCTCGGCTCGTTGCTGATCTTACCGATATAAGTGACGAGATCCCAGATCACGCTGTCGGGCAATACGCCGCCCCAGGCTGGCATTCCGTTCGGCCGCCCCTGGTAAATCGAGAGAAAGATGTTCTCGGGCTGCGAGCCGTAAGTAAAGTTGTTGTTGCTCAGTGCCGGACCCATGCCGCCGCCGCCATTGGGTGCGTGGCAGCCGATGCAGTTGAAGTTGACATAGTAGGTCATCCCGCGCTGCTCCGCATTAGGATCGCCCTGCACGGGATTCTTGATTTGCGGCGGGTCCGGCTGCGCACCGGGATGGAGGTGACTGACCGGGACCTGCATGAAGACGCCGGGCCTGCCATTGCCGACGTTGCCACCGAAATTCGGGCGGGGAGACAGCGTCGGCATCTGCGCCTCCTGCGACTGCGGCAAAGTCTGCTGGGCTAATCCCGAGCCGTTCGACACGACCACCAGCAGCAACGATAGGGCGCTCGCGCGCAGTACTGGACCAGACATCACTCATGTCCTCCCGATGCCGTGACCGGCAGCTCGACCAGAGGTACGCCGTAGCTTCGCAGCAAGGCGTTGATCTCGGATCGGTGCTCGTCGATGAAGGCATTGAGTCGGTCGCGCAGGGCGTGGTCGCCTTTGCGCACGCCCATCGCGATGGCGAACTGGAATTGCTGGGGCGAAAAGCGCTCGTAATCCCTGATCGGCGTAACCGTCAGCGGCACCGGAGAGCGCTGCGCGAAATAACCGCCCAGCGGCCCCCATGCGGCGGCGACATCGAGGCTGCCGCTTTCGACGGCTTCGATCAGGCGCCCGGGCGGATCGGCCTGGCGATAGTCACCGTAGATGGAATACCCGCGAACATTATCAACGATGCCCTGTTCGCCGAGCGCCTGCGCCGGCGGGGGATTGTTGCCGTCATCGCCGATCAGATGCACGCCGATCGCGAGGTGATGCAAGCGCGGATCGAGCAGGGACGAAAGGTCAAGGTGCTGGTCCTGCCGCGTGACGAACACGTAGCTCGAGCGATAATAGGGCCTGGTCGTCTCGACGAGATCATAGCCGGACGGCACGCCCATGACGACATCGCATCTGCCGGCTTTCAGTGTGTTGCGGATGAAGCCGCGGCGCTGCGCCCACCAGCTGTAGGAGACCTGCAGGCCCAAATGCTCGGCCACCATGGCCGCTAGCCTGTTCTCGAATCCCGCTTCGGCGCTGTTCGAGAACGGCAGATTGTTGGGATCGGCACAGACGCGAAGCCCGCCCTCCGTGGCCGGCGCAGCCGTGGTCGCGAACGCGAGAAGAAGCCCAAGGGTGAAGCCGAGGCGATTACTTGGAAGGCGCATGGCTGGTGTCCTCACCAAACGCGCCGCCGAGCTTGAATACCAGCAGCTCACTCCCGCCCGCGGTATAGAAGGGCAGGTCCTGGGTGGCGCCGGTGAAGCCCAGTGCGGCGTTGCGCACGCGCTGATCGACCTCCGCATTGGCGACGACGCCCGGCCAGCCGCCGACGCCCGACAGGATCGCGACGTATTGCTGTCCGTCGGAGCCGCGATAGGAGATCGGTTGGCCGATGAAGCCGGAGCCGGCACGGAATTGCCAGAGCACGTGCCCGTCCTTGGCATCCACTGCCTTGAACAGGCGATCCATGGTGCCGTAGAAGGCGACATCGCCTGCTGTGACCAGTGCGCCGCTCCAGACCGGCAGCTTCTCGTGAATCTCCCAGACTTTCTTGCGCGCGATCGGGTCCCAGGCCATGAACTCGCCGCGATAGCCGCCGGGGCCGGCATACATGTCTACGTCTGCACCGACGTAGGGTGTCCCGGCGATGTAGCCGACTTGAGAAGCCTTGAAGTTCATGCAGAGATGCTGATGGGGCACATAGAGGAGTTTTGTGCGCGGCGACCACGCCGTCGGTTGCCAATCCTTGGCGCCCGGCGCGCTCGGGCAGATGTTCTCGACCGTCTTGCCGACAAGCGGCGTCTTCTCCTCGTTCGGGATAATCTTGCCGGTCTTCAGATCGACGCCCTTGTAGCTGTTGACGAAGTCATACGCGTCCGCCGAGATCACCTCGCCGGTGGCGCGGTCCATGACGTACATATAGCCGTTGCGGCCGGGGTGGATGAGAACCTTGCGCGGCTTTCCGTTCAGTTCGAGCTCGACGAGCACGTTCTCGTTGATCTCGTCGTGGTCGAACAGATCGTGCGGGTTGATCTGGTAGGCCCATTTGGCGCGACCGGTATCGGGATCGCGGGCAAAGATTGTCGTGCTCCAGAGATTGTCGCCGCTGCGCTGGTTCGCATTCCAGGGGCTAGGGTTGGCCGTGCCGTAGTAGATCAGGTTCAGCTCGGGATCGTAGGAGATCCAGCCCCAGACTGTGCCGCCACCAATCTGCCAGCGGTCGGCGGGCCAGGTCTTCACGCCGAGATCCTTGCCTTTCAGGCTGTCGTAGTACGGCTTGAAATCGTCTCCGATCAGCACGTCCTTGTCGGGACCTGTCGAATAGGCGCGCCACGTGATCGCGCCGGTGGTCTCGTCGAGTGCGGTGACCCAGCCGCGCACGCCCATCTCGCCGCCGCTGTTGCCGACAAGGATCTTGCCCCTCACCACCACGGGAGCCATCGTGATGGTTTCGCCCTTGTTGATCTCCCCGAGTTTCGTGTGCCACAGCTCCTTGCCGGACTTGGCATCGATGGCGACGGTATGGTTATCGAGCGTGTTGAGGAAAATCTTGCCATTGTCGAAAGCGAGTCCGCGATTAACGACGTCGCAGCAGGCAACGCCCGCGGCAGCGGGCTCCGGCTTCGGCGCGTAGGACCATTTCAATTCACCGGTCGTGGCATCGAGTGCGAACACACGGTTGGGGTAGGGGCCCGCATAGGGGCCGACCACATACATGGTGCCGTCGATCACGAGCGGCGCCGCCTCCTGGCCGCGATCGGCGCCGACCGAGAACGTCCATGCGAGCTGCAGCCGCGATGCATTGGAGGCGTTGATCTGGTCGAGTTCGCTGTAGCGCGTGTTGGCGTAGTCGCGCGCCGCCATCGGCCACTGGGCCGGGTCTTTCATGCGGTTGGCGAGATCGCTCTGTGCTGACGCGGACGACAGCACCGCGCAACTGGCGCAAAGAGCACAAAGGATGCCCGGAAACAGGCCCAGCAAACGCGTGAGACCACGCACTAACATATGTAAAGATCTCCACGGCAGTGACGAGACCGTGCTGCGTTGCAGGCCGGTTTACGAACCTACAAACGTTCCGCCTTCGCTTGGTTCCAAAATGGTGAGATCGACGAGCTATCTCACGACGTTGCCGGATACGCCGGCGCCGAGGTCGACTGCGATCTGATCTTCCTTGCCGTTACACTTCGGGTGACCAAATCCAGACGGACTTTTGCCGTCAGGTCCGATGTCAAAGATGATCGCGTCCTTCATGTTGGGGCTGACGCCGGCCGGCACGCGGTCGAGCCCGAGCTGGTGACGCACGCGCCAGGCCACATTGTGATCCGCGCAGGAACTGTCACCGCTCACACCCAGCGCCCCGGCCACGCCGTTGCCGTCATAGAGCGCCAGCCCGCCTCCGAACACGATGGTGCCGCCGACCGGCTTGCCCACCATCGGATCCTGGGCCGTGCCGAAGTTGTCCGGAGATCCGGTGTACAAGGCTTCCGGAGACGGCGGGTTGCCGAGTGCCGCGCCGAACAGGAACCCGCCGGGCTGCGCACCGGCATAGAGATTGGCCGTCGCCATCGCCTTGTCCTTCAGGCTGAATGCATTCGCCGTGTTGGCCTTCTCGGCCGCGATGGCCCGGCTGCCCAGCCACTGGTCGTCGACCTTGCCGCCGCTGTAGGCAATTGCGCAGACGACGCCCTGCCGATTGACGACGGCAGCCCATTCGTTGTTGTCGAGACCTCCGTTGCTCGGGCCGCCGCCCGGCTTGACACTCTTCTTGAGGATATCCGCGAGCTTGTCATGGTCGACCGGGCACGACACCCCCGGCCGGGGTTGATCCTGCGCGTTCAAGACTGCAGGCATCACGAATGTCGCGGTGAGGATAGCCGTTGCCGCTATGAGCGATCGTTTTTCCATGTGGCCTCCGTGGAGTGTCGCAGTCGGCAGGCGAACGTTCGAAGAGAAGTTGCGGTTCCTATGCAGCGTCGCTCAGCCCGGATGTTGAAGGAGCAGGCGCGTCCCCCCACCGTTTGCGATCAGCCACCGGTGAGCGAAGAACAAAGCCGCGCCGGTATAGAGTATGCCCATGGGCACCCACATCAGGATGCCGGCGAGTTGCTGGTCCTCAAGTGCCGAAAGGCCGAATTCACCGGCGAGGGTGCCCTGGCCTGGGATCCAAAGCCGCGGCGACACGGTCAGCAGAGCGCCGAGCACCCCCGAATGCAAAATCGTGATGAACAGGCAAGCGACAGCGATGCCATCGCGAATTCGTGTGCTGCGGCCCTGACCGCGGCCATGCAGCAGCACCCACCAGAACAACAGCGCGGTTGCAAAGAAGCTGATGTGCTGGAGACGATGGATCGCCGTATTCTCGAGCGCCCACGCATACAAGGGCGGTGCGTGCCAGACCCAGAGCGCTGCGCCGTGGAGGATGGTCGCGCTCATCGGATGGCTCACAAGCCGCCACGGCCACGCCAGTATCGGCAGATTGAGCACGCGACCCGCCGCAGGGCGGAGCCGGGCCGGCAGGCTCCACAGCAGCGGACCATTGATCCGGGCGAACGCCATCAGCGGTGCCGCGACCACCATCAGGAGTTCGTGCTCGACCATGTGCGCGGTGAACAGACGCTCGCCGAGCCAGTGCAGCGGCGAGGTCACGGCGAGCGCGGCCACCAGCCATCCGGTCCAGAATGCGGCCACCTGGCGGAAGCTGACGCCGTAGCCGCCGCCCGCATGATGCCAGAGCCGCTGCGTTCCGACATAGAAGGCGATACCGACGGCATAGAGCGGGGCCATGAGCCAGGGATCGTAGCTCCACAGCGAGCCGGGATCGACCTCCGATAGTCCGTGCGCGGCGGCCGGTCCCGCGAGCAGCGCAAGCAGCAGTGCTGCAAGGCTCAGCGCAGGCATGGGCTGATCATGAGCGAGGCGGCGAACTGGTTCGCAATCACCAACGCAAACAGCACGCCGGAGCCGACGCCAAGCCAGGCCATGAACGTTCGTGGCCCGCCACCCCGCGCATCGGCCCATTCAGCCCCCGCGCCGCGCCGAACCGCGCGGGCCGAAATGACAGTGCCTGCGAGGGCGACGATAGCCAGAACCGCACTCATGATCGTGCCGCTGATCCTGGTCTGTTCGCAGGAGAAGTGCGCGAGCACGTAGGCGCCCTGCAAATTGATACCCCACGCGATGGGCCCAAGCGCAACGCCGGCCCAGTAGAGCAGTCTGGATTGTTGATCGGTTGCGGTCATAGGCGTGGCACCCAATCCAGCAAGACATAGAGCGGCAGCCAGGCGAGCACGACGAAGTTCCAATAAAACACGTTGTCGGTCACGTCGCTGAACCGGCGCGGTTTCGCATGACGCGTGAACATCAACACTGCCAGCACGACCGTGTCGCCGACATCGGTGGCAAGGTGGGTCGTGTGCAGCCCCAGAATGAGCCATACGATCGAGCCGTAGGCTGAATTGTCCCAGCGGGTGTTGAGATGTGCGAACTCGAAGCCGCGCAGCACTAGGAGCGCGATGCCGATCAGGGCCATCACGATGAGACCGATCCGCACCTTCGCGAGATCCTGGCGGTGCGCGGCGCGGTTGGTGAACTCGTTGGGAATGATGCTCAACACATAAATCACGGTCTCGACCGTCCCCGGCCAGAGATCCGGCGGGGAGGCTCCGATCGGCCAGCTCGGGTTAACTGCGTAGAGATAAAGGTACGCGCCGATTGCAACGGCAAAGCCCATGCCTTCGAGGGCCATGAAACCCATGGCGCCCCACCACGGGCCACTGCGCGGGCCGTAGCCGTAAGTCGGCAGGTCCGAGACGTCGTGGACGATGGTCTGTCTCACTCCTCGTCCTCCTTGCTGCCGCTCGGCCAGAACCAGCCGATCAAAGTCACGGCCATCGGCGGCGTGCCCCAGAGCACCGCCCAAGGCGTGAAGATCGATCCGATGAAGAAGATCGTCGTTGCGATGGCTGTGAGCAGGGGCCAGATGCTCGGCTCGGGCGAAGCCTCGCGGATCTGGGGCTCGGCTTCCGCAAGCGAGGTCAGCAGGACCTCGCGCCGCTCGGCACTCAGACCCGCGACCACAGACAGGCTCTCGCTATCGGCCCACAGCGGATCGCGGTGCTTGACAACCGGAATGCGGTCGAAGTTCTGCGGCGGAGGCGGCGACGAGGTCGCCCATTCCAGCGTCGAGGCATTCCAGGGATTGTCGCCTGCAAGCGCGCCTTTGCGAAGGCTGTAGATCACATTGGCCAGAAGAACCGCGAAGCTAAACGCGAAAACGAGAGCACCGCCGCTGGACACGAGGTTCAGGTGCGCCCAGTCCATGTCGGCGGTATAGGTGTAGACCCGGCGCGGCATTCCGATCAGCCCAAGGATGTGCATCGGGAAGAAGGCGACGTTGAAGCCGATGAAGGCCAGCCAGAAATTCCAGCGTCCGAGTCTTTCGCTCAGCATGCGGCCTGCGATCTTGGGAAACCAATAGTAGACCGCGCCGACCAGCGGGAAGACTGCGCCGCCGATCAGGACATAATGGAAGTGGGCCACGACGAAATAGGTGTCGTGCACCTGGGTGTCGATCGGCACCGAGGCGACCATCACGCCGGACAACCCGCCGAGCACGAAGATGACGATGAAGCCGATCACGAACAGCAGCGGCGTCCGGTACACCGGACGTCCATCCCAGAGCGTTGCCAGCCAGCAGAAAATCTGCAGCCCGCTCGGCACCGCGATCAGCATGCTGGAGGCCGTGAAGAGGGCCGCGCCGAGTTGGGGCAGGCCCGTGACGAACATGTGGTGGACCCAGAGGCCGAACGACAGGAAGCCGGTCGCGATCAAGGAGAGGATCACGACGGGATAGCCGATCACCGGCCGCCGCGCGAACGTCGCGAGGATCGCCGAGACCATTCCCGTACCCGGGATGAAGATGATGTAGACCTCGGGATGGCCGAAGAACCAGAACAGATGCTGCCAGAGCAGGGGATGCCCACCCGATGAGGAGTCGTAGAAGCGCGTATTGACGAGCCGATCAAGGATCAGTGACGTCGATGCGACCATGATCGACGGCATCGCGAACATCACAAGGAAGGCCGTCACCAGCATGGCCCAGACGAACAGGGGAATGCGGTCGAGCGTCATGCCGGGCGCGCGGAGCTTGAACACGGTGACGACGATCTCCACGGCGACTGCGAGCGCCGCGACCTCGGTAAAGGTGATCATCTGCGCCCAGACATCGGCCCGCTTCGTCGGTGTGAACTGCAGGCTCGAGAGGGGAACGTACGAAAACCAACCGACATCGGGACCGACGTTGAACAGGAACGAGATCCACAGAAAGCAACCGCCGAACAGAAACATCCAATAGCTGAAGGCATTCAGGCGCGGAAACGCGATGTTACGCGTGCCGACCATCAACGGCACCAGATAGACGGCGACCGCCTCCATGACCGGGACGGCGAACAGGAACATCATCGTCGAGCCGTGCATCGTGAAGACCTGATTGTACTTGTCGGCGGAGAGAAACGTCTTCTCCGGCCCGGCAAGCTGAACACGCATCAGGATCGCGAGAATGCCGCCGAGAAGCAGGAAGGCGAATGCGGTCAGGATATAGCGGCGTCCAACGACCTTGTGGTCGACCGACATGAGCGCACCGACAAGTCCAGACGGCGTGCGCCACACCCGCTCGAGCTGCATCGAAAGCTGCAGGCCGTTCAGGACGTCGTCCCGCAACTCATTTGGTTCAGCGGCCATGCTCACTTGAGCTGCTCCAGATAATGAATGATCGCGATCATTTCGTCCGATTGCAGCGGCATCTTCGGCATCAGATTGCCGGGTTTGATGTGCTGGGGATCGGCGATCCAGGCGCCGAGCGTGGCCGACGTATTCGGCAACGTTCCCGCCGCGATCGTCGTGCGGCTGCCGATATGCGTGAGGTCCGGACCCGGCTGCCCGCCGGCCATCGTACCGCTGATGTTGTGACACAGTGCGCAGCCGCGCGCCCGGAACAGAGCTTCACCCTGCTTGCCGAGTTGATCGGTAGGGCTGTTCGCGCTCTGGTTTTCATGATCGCGCCAGCGCCCGAACTCGTCGGGCGACATCGCGATCACGGCGACCGCCATATGGGCGTGCTGGATCCCGCAGAACTCGGCGCATTGCCCGCGATAGATGCCCGCGTTCTTCGCCGTGAATTGCAGCTCGTTCTTCTGCCCGGGGATCAAGTCCATCTTGCCGGTCAGGCTGGGCACCCAGAAGCTGTGGATCACGTCGGCGGATTCCAGCTCGACTTTCACCGGCTGGCCGGTCGGGATCCGGATCTCGTTGGCGGTCACGAAACTCTGGTGCGGACTGTCGGCTTCATAGCGAACCTCCCACCACCATTGATGGCCGATGATCTTCAACGTGAGGGCATTCTCGTCCTTGGCGAAGACGGTGCGTTGTCCGGCATAGCTGACGAAGGAGAGACCGAGCACGACGACGGTGGTCGCAATCCCAAGCGCCAGGACGACGCGCCCGGAGCGTTGTTCGAAGGGCTGGTGGAGGTCCAGCGGCTGATCGGCTGTGCGCTTCCGGCGTAATAGCCCCAGGCCCAGAACGATGACGACGGCGGTCCAGACGATCGCCGCGACAATGAGGAAGATGAATAGCGTATGCCGAATCTGCTCAGACTGCAGCCCTTGAGGGTCAAGCGCCGACTGCTGGCCCGCGCACGCAGCAAGCGGCCAGGTCATGCACAACACCAGAACCCTTCGCACCCAGACCTGCATTGACGCTTTGTCGCACTCCGCTTCACAGGCGGAACCGGGCAGGCCTACAAAGGTTCCTATGGGCTAACCGGAACGGTTGGCCGAAGAAGGACATGTCCGACATCGATCATCGGGCTAGAATGGCCAGCCCTTCACGGCGATCACGATCGCCGCGTCGCCAGCGGCGATCAGCAACAGGACGGCGAGACCGGCGATGACCGCGCCCGGCTGGGCAAGCACGCGCAGCTGTCCAAGCATTTGTTGGCTCCAAAACGCAGCAATGCCGCGATCACCCTGAGGGTTCCTGCGGGCCTGCCGGGGATTGATATGCGAGCGCCGGAACGAAGGCTCGAGATCGCGCGTTCCTGCGACGAATTTGAGGGTTCACGTGCCGCGCTATCATTTCGATCTGGTCGACTCCAAGACCGTTGCAGACGAGGGAGGTGCTGAATTACCCGACGACATCATGGCGCTGGATGTTGCCGAGGAGATCGCGAGGAGACTTCTTGCGGAGCGTCCCGAACTCAGGAATCGTCATTTTTCCATCCTGGTCACGAACGAGGAGGGTGAGGAGATCGGGAAAGTGCCCCTGGATGTCCTGCACTGAAGACCATCCAAGACGGTGCACAGATTGCATCGAATCACCTAAAGGTTGCTTTTGGGAATCTCGCTCTGAACGCGCCATGAATCGTCAGGAACGCCGGGCTGCTGCTCGAGAATCTCGCAAATCCAAAGGCCGCGCAGATTCTACCACACCGGTCGCTGCGCTTTTTGAGTCTGGGTTCGTCCACATGCGAGCCTGACAATTTCGCGACGCGGAGGTCTGTTGCCGCCAGGCTATTGCACTGGACGCCAACCACGCAGACTCGCTCCACTTGATGGGTTTACTATTCCAACAGGTCAAGCGCTATGACCACGCACACCATTGGATTTCTCGCGCAATCCGACAGGATCCCAAGCCAGTATACTTCCTCAGCCTTGGAATCGCCTTTCTGTCGCAAGGAGATCACAACGAGGCGCTGAAGGCCTTAGATAAGGCGCTCGAGCTGGGATTAGACGATCCCAGTCTGTGGCTGTCTCACGGCCAGACCCTGGTGAAACTGGAACGACCTGGCGACGCTCTGATCAGCTTTCAGCACGCGCTCAAGCTCAGTCCACAATATTGGGAGGCTGCGAACCAGTGTGGGATCCTTCTCCATCAACTGGGGCGAACCGAGGAGTCGCTTTCATATATCAACATATGCAACCAGTTGCGGCCAAATCAATTCCAACCCTGCAACAGAGAGCCGCATTGCTGCACGGCTTGAAGCGGTTCGAGGACGCACTAGCGATCTGCCGCGATGCGTATGAACTCGACCCCGACAACGCCAACATCTGCAATAATCTCGGTATTGCACTAAGATTTTTGAAGGAAGATGAGGAATCGTTGCAATGGTTCGACCGGGCCTTGGAGCTTCAATCAAACTTCGGAGATGCGCTTCACAATAAGGCCGTCGCGCTGACCAAGATGCATAAATTCGAGGAGGCTTTCGCGATTTATGATCGCCTAAAACCTTCTGATCCAAACGACGTCATGGCAGATTTGGGAATTGCGCATCTTCATTTGTTAATGGGAGACTTCGAGGCAGGTTGGACTGGCCCCGAGGTGCGTTGGAAGAGTTCTACTCTTGGAGGGGATTATGCAAAAGTCCAGCAGCCCATTTGGCTTGGAAACGAGAGTCTCGAAGGCAAGACGATCTTGATCGCTGCGGATGAAGGCTTAGGGGATACAATTCAGTTCGTCCGCTACGTTCCTATGGTGGCGAGGCTAGCGCGCCTGGCGCTTCCGATTTTCACAGTGGGTGAATCCACCAGCGAAGTTTCTCAGAGCAGCTGACTCTTAATCAGCGGGTCCGAGGTTCGAGCCCTTGGTGCGCCCACCATCCTTAAGAAATTGGCCCGCAAGGGCTCTTTTAAACTCCTCGGCAGACCAAACCGGGTCTCGTACGACGCTCTTAATGGTCGTACGTCGCACGCCGTGCGACGAGGCGGATAATTAGGACCGAAGCCCATCCACTACTGTAACACGAGCCCTACCGGTCTGCGTTCAGCTCTTCATGCCTTCCTTCCGCACCTGCAATTCAAGCCTGTCGATGCCGGAATCGGCGCGAGCCGCATTGCGGGCGCGGTAGTGCTTCACGATGGTCTGCGCACTTCGGTTTGAATGCCCAGTGATGTCGCAGATCGTCAGCAAGTCTCAGCCTGCCCGATCGAGCAGCATGACTCAGTTATCACGTAAGTCCTGGTCCTGCTTTTGGTCGAGTTCGCCGGCTCCGTGACGAACATCAGCGTGCGGCAAGGCTTCAGACGCCACGCTGCCTCATCGCTATTGCTGTCGCGTGCGGCCTGCGCACCCAGCTAGTCCGTTAATGCACGCTTGCGCCCATCGACCGCTCGAGCGCGTTGTCGCGCGCGAGAAAGCCGAAGATAGCAACGGCCCGGGCGGTAGACACTTAAATGCGAAATGTGCAGCACCTTGCTCAAGCCTCACCGCGGGAGGACAGTGAAGTTCACTCCCTTCAGGGCAGTCGAGCTGCACAGTCTCTACCTCGTTCACTAACGCAGGTTAGATCGGGTTCCAGTCAGTCCTCGGGGGTCTGCTCCCCCGCGGCTCGCCGTCGCTGCGATCGAGTGCTCGGAGGCGACCGCAATGCAGGTACAGCCGAGGCGCTTCGCTCCGCCTTTTTGACTTTAAGCCGGAGATCTTCCAGCTCTGACAGTTGACAAACGAGGTCGTTCAACCGTTGGACAAGAAGGACCGAGCGATAACCCTGCATCAACGCCCTCCTGAGTCTGCAGCTATCCAGACAGCAAAAGGACCCAGCCTCGGGGCGGGTGAAGCTGGGGCTGTTGAGCTGCCTTGGCGAAGGCAGTCGCCCCTTGGGGAGGGCCCGGGAAAACTTGGCAATCGGCAAGTCGTTCCAAGCCGAACAAAAATGAGCTCCAGGCCCGCGGGGCAACGGGGAAAGCTGGGGCCGACTGCATTACCCACTTGGGGATGGGCGTTGGGAAAATTTGGTAACCGGCGAGCCGTTCCGACTGCCGTGCCCCCGAAAATGTTTGTCGTCCTTGCCGTTGGGGCTGCCATCGCCGTCGCCGTTACCTCACGGCTCGCTTCTTCGTCGCCTCCATGAGCACGTGCGCCGGGGAGTGGTCGATCGATAAGCAGTGTCGACCGATCGAAAGCGCAGCCTGACGACTATAAATGAGGTTGAAATTATATCTTTAATCTAGTTTAATATCGAACATTAAATCGAGCTGGTATTTTCGGGATTTCGGAATCATGCCTCAGTCTCCGTCCATCGTGCCCCATCCATATCCACGTGACGTCTATATTGTGCTTGAGGATTTCGGAGGTGGGCTCGGACGTGCCTGGAGCGAAACCTCCGAGGAGGACGCTAGTCGAGCGACGCTGATGCGCCAAATAATGGAAGGCCAATACAAGCATCCTGCTCGGATCGTAGTCTTCAACACGGTAGAGGGTTGGTCCCGTGATGTAACTGTAGAGATTGCAGATGAACTGCGCCGCTGCTTTGTCGAGTTCGATGACATTGCCCCAGCCGCGTTGGAATTCATCGAGAGAGTTGGAAGGAGTTGATTGTGGTGCCCGCCGTACCCTAGTTTGCGCCAGTCTCACCAGCTTATCAGAGATGAGGATGATGCGACAGCACGAACGAACAAGCTACCGCGGCGAGGCGTGAGGCGACAGCTTGGTGCGGTATTAGGCCATCCCGTTGTTATGTCTGGTTGTGTTGGGAGCTGCCATGTCGATGAACTTCCGCAGCCGTGCGCCTCAGCTGACTGCCGGCAAGCAGATATTGTCATACGATTGAAAGAGGCGGAGCATCGATCGATGGTCGAACGCAGCTTTCTGGCCGTCGCGGACCGGGTCCAATATTGGCACGTGACCGACCTCGACGCCGCTGAGCCCTGCGATGCCTGCCGCACCTGGAGGCAATGATCGCGAACCTGATCGCTATGTTGCGAACGGACGACCCGCGGTCCTAAATGCTTGCTGGTGAGCTCGAGGCAGTAACAGTCGGAGCCGCCGGGCAGCCTTCACTCATTCGCGATTCGTCAAGATCAATGTTCATCCTCGCCAGGATGTAACCGAAGGCGAGCCCAAGGCATTCACTTCTTCGACCGCGCTCTCCATCCGTATTCCTCATGCGGAATCGTTGCGGTGATCTCGACGTCATTGCCGGCCGAAACGCGCCAGGCTGCCACCCCGAAGCACAAGGTCAGCGTCAGGGCGAGGGCAAGCAGAAGCATAGAGACGAAATGGCTCACGCGCGTGTATCCGTAAATCTGAAACCAGTTGAGAGCGTGCACAGAGGCCCGATTCGGAAAATGCAGACGATCTGACCCATCGGCCGTTTTCCCCATCCTTACACGGGGCCAAAAGCGCTCACGATCCCGATCGTGATCGGCACGAGTGCGACCACCACCCACAGAGCGGGCGAGCTGGAGGACAGGCCGACGACCAGTATCAAAACACCGATACCTACGAGGGCCGCTGAGATTGCGTAGGCGACTGCCTTTTCCATCTGTCGATCCACGAACAATAAGGGATCGGTCGCGCAAGCACGACTCGAGGCAAATCGAAACGTTCCCGTCTCGATTTAATTGGTCTCAAAATTTCATTTAATTCTGTTTCAGTGGCTTAATTTCGCCAAATTACAACGCGCTTTCTGCGCGTCGGGGCAGGGCTATTAACCCGGAGTCCTGCATGTTCAATCGAGTAGTCGTAGCTTTATTGCTCGCTTTTGCGACATCCATTTCTTCTGAAGCACGCCCCTTGCGCGCCGCTTCGCCACCTGAATGCAACGTGATTATGCCATGCGACTTTTCATCTTCGCTGGTGCAGGCGCAGAGATACACGAGACCGGCACCGCGCCTGCAGCGAGGTGCCGTTGCTAGCCTACGGATGTCTGTGGCCAGCTCAGGGGCCTTAAGTAGTGAGATCGTCAGCGGTCGTCCGGCCGGTTGCCCTCGATCGTTCTGCGGATGTGGTGCGGCGATCCGAGTGTTTGGTCGGGTAGTACCGGAACTGAACCTCGCAGCCAATTGGCTGCGCTTTCCCCGCACCTCGCCAGCACCGGGAATGGTTGCCGCGCGACGTGGACACGTCTTCGTCCTTGAACAGCACATCGCCGGTGACATCTGGAAGGCGTACGATGCCAACTCAGGTGGGCACGCAACGCGAATTCACCCGCGCTCCCTGCGAGGGTACACCATCGTCAACCCTCATGCGGCCTAGGGCCATCGCGCAGCGTTCCCATTAGATTTTTCTCGCCACGTTCCGGAGCATCCGGCTCGCGGCTTCCGCTCAAAAACAGGGCCGCAGCAGTTTTCGCTGCGGCCCTGAAGTTGCAACTTGATTCTGCGCCAGCTTATTCTCGCAGTTGGTCCCGAACACCGAAGTTGATAGGTCCGCCATCATGGGAAGCTTCAATGCAGCCAGGGCGTTCCATGACGATCATTGGTGTTCACATCAGAACGATAGAATTCGACGATGCGGTGCTTCATTGAGACGCGGACACGATAACCAGCGGATATCCACGCTCTCGCTTGAGGACCTGCTCTCTTCAGTGTGCTCCACCACGCAGTGAAGGTGTAGGCCGATCTCGGCAGAGGCTTCCCCAAGATCGCTTCAATTTCTGAAAAGGTCAGGCGGAGACTTTGACCGTTCTCCGTTCGCAGCCTTTCATGCAATGGCTGGTAAATCGACCTCGGCATGCGAGCACTATATCGACAAAATGGGCCGGCTGCCCGGCATTGGAATAGCAGTCTGGTGCATATAGAGCGCGGAGGCAAAAGGCATTATCATTCAGGTCTGCAAGACCTCGCGGAGCCTGACGCAGCGACGCCTCTTTAGTGTTCCCTTAGCTCTAGGTCTCTCAGCAGCACGTGGAGAAAGTCGCTGGCGTGGTCATAGCATTTACGACCATTCACGATCTCGCGGGTGCGCGGCTCCAGTGTGCTGGCGATGGCTTCCGCGCCGGGTAGATCAGCCTGGTGCGACCACTGCTGTAGCAGCCGATCAGGAATGTTTTGAGCGGATCCAAACAGCTTCAGCACACAATAATCGCCATCGTGCTTGTGATCAGCTTTCGCATAAAAAGCGAATAACCCTCGAAAGGTATTACGGGAAACGGCAGGTTTTGCCATTTAACATTCCCCAACGTAAAATCGACTCGCTTTAAGTCTAGAAATCTGACGCGTTAACAAAATAAAATCCAGTGGAATTTAATCGCTTGCCTTCGAAAAAGAGGTCATCAGAACTGACGTAAATCGAAGCACCATACGTCACAGTTCGCGCCCTCCTGCGTCTCCGATACCCTATGCTGCTACGGGACAATCGACCTTAGCAGGCGGCCGAGTAGGATGGGCGGGCCAGGGGCTGCCCCGCAAAATTGCTACCAGACCTCGCAAGTGACTGAGACGACCGATGTTCGCTCAACCCTCTCCCGAAGTCGCTCTCGTAATCAGACAGTCGGTCTGGCGCTGCCCGGTGAATAGCGCGCGATAGATCTGTCCCCGATCGAGGCCAGTTCAATTTGCATCGGCTGCGGCGACCCACTCGATCGGGGTGTCGCGACCGCAGGCCGGCACCTAGGCGCTCGATAGGGCACTGTCTGGTCGCCATTTCATGGCTTGACGTAGGTCCATCCCTGCTCCTGCAACTGCATCACCCTAACGACGCCCGACCTCACCACTTGGGCTTGGGCAACGATCGGAATGTCTTTATTTTCGGCCTTTTGCATTTTCTCTTGCGTGTTTCCACAGGCTTTGAATGATACTTCCGGCGTGCTCAGAGCCATTTCCTCGATTCGTGCTTTCACCGGCGACGTGTCATCGCGGAGCATATGGAGGCCGGGGCCGAAGGTAATCACCTCAATTTTCACCCCTTCACCAACCTCCTTGTAGTATTGCGCGACGTTGAGTGCATTGTTCAACGCAAGATTCATTGACGCGGAGTCGCTTGTGTTGACCTGAAGGATTAAGCGGTGCTCTTTCTTGGCAGCAGACGATGGCACGATGCGCGCCAGCTCAAATTGTTTTGGCATCGCGGCCCGCGCCGATGAATTCGCGTGCGTTCTTGCCACGCCATGTGTTGAGGCTGCAGGCAAACTAGGCTGTGCCGGGAGCAGGCGAGTCTCCTGTGCCGCGGAACTAGACAGCCCGACCAGGAGCGAGATGATTGTCGCGATCATCGCTGTGATAATCTTCGGAAATTTGGGCATTATGTTGTTTCTCCAAGCAAGCTGAGGTTCATGATCAATGGTTGGGCTTCGCGATCACGCGTGGCCATTTGCATGTTGCCGCCAATTTTGCACGCACGCTCTCGATACCATCGAGAGCGAACACTGCACCGGCGCCGGCCCCCGTCCGGCGTGACACATGCACAGAAAGTTCGCTGTGGCCGGGGATCGATTGCAACAGGCGAACGACATCGCTTTCAAGCACGACACCGCGCGTCGACGTGATTGTCGAGACCTGAAACGGTGGATCATCATTGATGCGTAGGGAAAGGGTGTAGTCCTCGCGGCGGCCCGATAGGCCGGCTCCATCAAGCAACACTTCGGTCAGGCCGCCGCGACACCGTATCGACAGGCTCATTGCTGCGTCGGAACTGCCCCCTTGAGATGGTAATGTAGCCTTGATGATCGATGAATAATCGACTGGCGAGGTGGTCTCGCTGACGATCCACGCCCCGACTCCATTTGCGGGCCGATCAGAGACGCGAACCGGCGCCACGGGGTCTTCGGCGCCTCGGGCCCGAGCGAGGTCATTTGCGATCGCGAGCGTCACGACGAGAGCGATCAGGGTGAACGTCATTGTGCCGCCTGGCTCGAACGCGGAAGACGATCGAGCCAGGCCTGCGCCGCGGGGAAGCGCGTCAGGCCAGGGACCGTCGCCGCCAAGTTGATCGACTTCCATTTCGGATCGAAACCGGGCTCCTGCAGCTTGTCGATCCGCGAGAACAGGCGGTCAACAAAGCGCGCCACACGATGAAAGCGATTGGATTTGATCGGCCAATTGAAAGCGACCAGCACGGTTGGAACGGCAATAGTTGCCACGCGTTCCCCCTGCCTGATCAAGTTCGGGTAATCAGCTGCGTCCAGCCAAGATGGCAGATAATAATCTTCGAACTTGCTCTCGTAGGGGACCGGCAGGAACTTGAAGCCGACATCCCAGCGACCACGTATGAATGCATCCACCGGCTTCGATGTTATGAAAACGACGGCGGCCAGCTCACCCCTGCGCATTTGTTCCATCGCAACCTGATGAGGGATGAATGTCTTATCGACCTCGATCCCCAGCCGGCTGAAGATCAGCGGACCCGAATAAGCTGCGGCGGTACCTTGGGTGTTGAAATTGACCTTCTTTCCGACCAGATCACTCAAGCTCTGAATTTCGGGCCTGACGAATACGTGCAGTTCAGATGGAAACAGGTTGAGCACATAGGTGATCCGTCGCTGGATGTCCGGCACTTGGCTCTTGTACTCGTCAAGTGCGTCGGAATTGATGATTGCTGCATCAATGCCCCGCAAATACAGCAGCGAATTGACGTTTTCGGTTGCGCCACGGGTCACGATGGGCAGCACGTGGAGGTCCGTTCCATCATCGGCCACTCGCGCCATTTCCGCGGCAAGCCGAATGGGAGCTCCTTCCAGCAGACCTCCGGCAATTCCAACAGTCCAATCGTTCATGGCCGCAATTTCAGTCCTTGCATGATCCGCACGCGCCCGCGGAGTCTGCTGGGCCATTGCCAGGCCATAGCCCATGATCAAAAGCGGCGGGGCTATCACGATGAGGAGAAACCAAGAGCGTATTCCAACCAGCTGCTTCATCGATCCGGCTCCCCTAGGAACGTCTATTCTGTTTTGTCCGCTGCGCTCTTCACTTCGACATGTAAGTTTAAATTCGATCTGACTAGTCGATACAGCGCACGACCATTTGTCTGAACCGATGCTGCTAACGACCAAGTGCGTCGAACCGCTCCCTTGCCTCCTTGACCCCTCCGGCTGCTGCTCTGGCGTAAAGCTCTCGCGCCTTGGACGTGTCGCCGCGCGTTCCGCTCGCGCCCCATTTGGCAAGCAGGCTCGGATCATACGTTTCGGCGAGCGCGAAACTTGCCGGTGCGCTCCCTAATTCAGCAGCACGCTCCAGGACAACTCGTGCCGCGCCAATGTCGCCTTGTCGAAGCAATCCGGTTGCGCGAGCGATCAATCGCACGAGCGCGGCTGCGTTTTCGTTGCCGAGAACCGGGGATGGCGCCTTCGGCTCAGCTGCTGTGACCACGAGCTCTCGCGCGAATTGCGCGGGCGGCGCCTGCGGCGATCCCAGCAGCAGTGTTCGGAGCAGTTCCCTTGTTGGCGAATTGCCGGCTCCGCCTTCACCCGACACCCGGGCGGGTAGCCACGGTCCGACATTCGGGCGTGTTGCGGTAAGTTCTTGCTCATCTCGGTCGGATTGGTTGCATTCTCGCCGGAGCTGCTTTTTCAACTGTTCGGCTCGATCATCGTTTGCCGCGGCTTGCGCTTCATACGCGAACAGCTTGGAACGCGCCAACGAGAGCTCTTGCGCCAGCGCATCTGCTCTTTCGTGCTCTTCCCTCAATGAGAGCTTCAGTTTGGCCGAGGTATTCTCCGCCGTTCGGTTGGCCTGCGCCGTCTCTTCGATTGCCTTCGCGATCTGCTGGGATCGGTTGTCGAGCTCGATTCGCGTCGTCGCGAGCGTCTCCTCCAGCTGTTTGGTACGATCGTGCTCCTGTCGGAGGCTTGCCTGTACCTGAGCCCCCGCTGCCTCTTTTGCACTGATCTCTGCGGCTTGTCTGGTTACCTCTGCCGACTGGGTCTCCAGGTCGTGATGAGCGGCTGTCAGATTCTGCTCCAGCCGGTTTGCCCGATCTTTCTCCCGCTCGACAGCTTGTTGCAGCTCTCCCGGATCACTCTGTGCCCGGCGTTCGGGTTCGTGACCTTCGGTGCCGATTTCGCGGCTTAGCCGTGCCTGCACTTCGAAATCGTTGCGCGTGTTGACAAGTTCCCGTTCCAGACGCTCCGTGTGCAAGCGCTCCTCCCGGAGCGATTTCTGCAGCTTATAGGTTTCATTCTCGGTGGCCTCCGCAATGCTGGTCCATTGCTCGCGTGCATGCTGCAACAGCCCCAGCACGGTATCCTGCTCCCGTCGGCATGTTCGAAGGTCAGCAGCAAGGGCCTGTATCTTCTCCTGTTCTGCGGCGAGCACTTGCCGCGATCGCTCGGTATTGCTGATTGTGGCTTGTGCGAACTTCAGGGGTGTCGTGTCGGCAGATGGTTTCAGCCGCGCCGTGCGCCACCCGTCCGAGCCGGTCGTGCCGCGCAAGTGCGTCGCCATGACATGGGCGTCGCTCGCCGGCTGATTTGGCTGCTGCGCGAGAACGGGTATGGTCAATACCGATATTACCGTCAGGACAGTCGGTGCAACCCAGGCCGACCTTGTTGCGCAGGTGCGCGCACAGCTACGAACACAATCCGAGACAATCCACACGTCTGTGCGGCGAACGGGCGATCCAAGGCCCGACCCTGCCTGCATCGGCGCTTGTGCCCACATCCGCGACATTAATGCGTCAATCCGCTTCCCAATTGCAATTTATCCATAGGCAAAAATAAACCATATTATATTTTATTCAATGATTTATATCGCTAATTAAAGTTTCGGCCGATGCGGCCGGTCGCTTGAGAAGGAGATCGTCCAATGCTCCACCGAATCCCTTCGTTGATCATTGCGATTATCATGAGCGTATCTGTGCTGGCCCTGGCCCAAGCAGGTGGCGCAGTGGCGGGCTCCGCGGGTGCCGGCACTGGGACGGGCACGGGCAGCGCCAACACTGGTGGGTCAGCTCCGTCCGGCATGGGTACAAATGCGAGCAGCGCCAACCCTGGTCCATCGGCGCCTCCAGGAATGGGGACACGAGACGTTGGTGCCGGTGCAAACCTGGACCGCGCCAGTCAAACCAACAGCCCGGACGTTCAACCCGCCACGTCGAAGTCGCGGGCGGCGGCGCAGGCCAAAAGAAATGCCGGCGCTGGCCATGCTCAAAATGGTCTGCCGATCGGAGCTATTGGCACCGGCACGAGCAACGAGGAGCAGATGATCGTTGGACCGTCACCTAACCGGAAAATACCGGCAGCGAAGGTCGACGGTGATATCGCCGGAATAGTTGGTAGGGGCTCCAGCCTTTCGGACCAGGTGAGCCGGCCGCGCGCCTCACGAGCTGGGGAAAAGGTGCTGGACGCCAAAGCGCAAGTCCAACGGCGAACGACAGTTTCGCATAAGCGCATTCCCGACCCAGAAAACAGAACTCGGTAGTCTGAGCGGCCCGAGCCGGGCAGCGAGCGCGCTTTGGCGTCCCTGCTCCGGTCTGCGCGCCGCCAGACAAAGGCGCCGGCAGGGCTTGGTTCTCCATGGGGCGCCTTGAAGAGGACTGACGCCCGGCACACGGCCGAGCGGGATTCGGGCTAAACGAGAGCATTCACGCGGTTATGCGAGCGCTCGATTCCGCGGCATTCGGATCATGTCCGATCGGTCGGAGCGAGGAGCCAGCCGTGCATTGTTCGAAATGCTCGCGAAGCATGTCATTAGCCAAATGCTCCCAGAACTCAGCTTCGGCGAGAAGCTTCCAGCTTCGATCAGGATGATGCGCAGAAGTCTGTCGGCACAGCGACGCCATCGCGCGCAAGCGGCGTACGGTCTCCATCCACTCCTCCCATTGGTTTTCTCTGACCTTATTTCCTGTTTTGCGTCTTATTAATTATGATTACATCAGATAACTAAATTTGCCTCCCATGGCGCAACTACCGAAATGATTTGACGCGAACAACTTTCGCTTTGCTTTCAAATTGTCTTTCAGATGAAGCGCTGCTTCATAAACCTAAAAACAGATAAAAAGCCGGGGCTTAAACAACTCAGGTGCGAGACATGATCCGTAGCATGCCGCTCGTGGATGATCTCGGTCAGAGCCGGAAAGGGACGCCGGATCAAGCGCAGCACTTTTCCTGGCACAGAGCCTTCACTCGCATCGGCCTGCCTTGAAACTCCGCTGCGCGCACGCCTCATTGAGGAGCGATCGGGCGGCTTGGAGCTGTGCCAAAGGGTTATCAGAGGCTTCAGGGTCGATCCGTGAGACGATCGTCTTCGAGTTCGCTGAAATTACGCGCGCCGCTCGCCATCATTGAATCCGCGTGCGGCAACTCGTCCCAAACCGGGGCCTACGCATCCGTGACGCCGGCCCTAATCTCGCTCTTTCTCCGAGGCTTCGCCCTTCCGCCCTTCGCACTTGCTCTCGTAGCCTCTGCAATTGGGCAAGCAGGCTAACGAGCTCCATCGCCGTTTGACGCAGAACAGCCAAGCGGCCGCAAACCCCACTACTCACTACAATACCCCCAAACAGGCCCTTGCAGGATCAGCGATCGGAAGCGTTAGTTTGCGCCGACCTGCCGGTGCGACGCTTAACTTACGGTTCATGAGGGCGTCAGTTCGCTTTACGACGATAGACCAAAATATTTCGCATCCCTCCGGTAAGCCCTGGCAGAAATAGCCGCCAAGACAGGATTCTGGATGAACGCTGCGCCATGATTGAGCGCAACCGGTCCGTACCAAGACGAGTTCCCAGCCGGGGCGGCAGCTATGCCGCAACAGGTCAACTCCGCACACGCGGCGTCATAATGAGGCGGTCGGCCCAAGCTCGTGTAGTGCTGGTCAGTTCGGCTCCGCGTCTGTACCGAAGCCCGCTACGCATCAGCACAGCGGCGCTTCCTCGAATATCTCCCTGGGCCGCACGACCTGCTCATCGACCCAGGCCTCGCGAGCGAACCAGTTGTGATTGGCGCGACAGACCGGGCATCGAGTATTGCCATAAAACACAACGCTCCGCAGGAAAGCCTCACGGTCCGACCTAATACCAGTAGGAATCGCGCGACCGGTTTGCGGACATTTGACCATGATCATTCCCATGCGAGCCTCCCTAGGAAATTATTCGTTGTCGAACGAAAGAGAACCGGCCGGCTGGAGTGCGTCGTCATCTCAGTGTGGGTTACTTGGGGGGCATCGCACACTGGGAGTGCTTGTTCGAGCAGGGCGGGTTGCTCGTGACGACGTTTTTCCAACCGGCCGGATCGCTGCTTGAGCGATTCCTTGGACGCCGCCGCTCTTTGGCTCGGCAGCGCGGGCGTTGATTATGCGTTTCTCGAAAGCTCCTGGGGCGCCACTGAAAATGGGCCAATCTGAGCGGGTGGGAGTTTTGCGCGTGCTATGCCGCTCGCGACGAAGACGATCATGTCGCCCGTGATGGGCAAATTGGCTAATTCGATCACCGGTTTCACTCCACTCTCGTCAGCGAAATATTCTTCGTTAGGATTTAATCCTGCAAATTTAGCCTTGCGCTGTCGGTCTGGTTTGCGACTCTCGTCAAGTTTTATTTTTTTCTGTCCTGCACGCAGGAGGCCAAGATCATCGCGGCGATTTCTGCGACGCTGTTCTCGGTCGGCTGTTATTTCGACGCAGGGCCCGCTTCTTGGTATTTGAATGGTTGCATCCGGTTCAAACATGAAATAAATATTGATTATATTGATATCATATAAATCTCGTTGTTAATTGTTGTCAATGACGTAAGCTGTTTTCGTCATTTTTTTGGTCGGAGGAGACGATGCGGGAATCAGTCCAGAAGAAGCGCAACTCCACCTCGGCTGCGAAGCAGTTGGCTCAAATGCGCGAGAAACTAGCGAGCATCAGCGAGAGGGAGCGCGTTCTACGAGAGCGGAGTGCTGCTCGCGAAGTTTACCGCTATCTGCTGGACTCTCACCGGTTGACCGCGCCGGCGACCTTTCTCGGAGGACAAGTGTTGAATATTTCTCCATCTGGGGTGAACGAGGGTGGTCAGCTGGCGGCGTGACCCGGGGCCGTATGGTCATTCGAGACGAATCCCAGTCAGGCGATGTGCATCCGCACTGAAGGTGGATTTGCGCCGCTGTAGCACGGCGATCAAGCCGAGTTTCCTCGGCAACTGCAGCTCGTTTGAACGCGCCGCGAACAGGACATTGCAGGATCAGAATGTTGTCGCCGCCGCGTCGACACGGCGGCGAAACAAATATCGTCGCTATCGGGCATAGCCATGCTGGAAAAAACAAAGACATCGGCAGAGATCGTGTTGAGACCCGCCGCGGGTGCAGTCTTCGCGCTGGTGGACGGTCGATCAGTGCTTTTCAGCGAGACAAGGCAGAAGCTCTATGAGTTGGACCAGCTAGGGGCATTCATTTGGTGCAAGTTGGCACAAGGCGCTTCTTTGGAAGACGTCCATCAGGAGCTTGGGCAGCTAGGCATTGGCGAGCGCGCAGCGCGCGAGGTCACATGGCAGGCGATGAACGTCTGGATCGATCGAGGGGTGCTCGATCTCGACTGGCGAATGTCGGCCGATTGTGCCTTCTCAACGGTTCTTGGTCAGCGCAGGATCAGCGTCCGGGCTGCAAATCGGGACCTCTCGCAACAGTTGATTTCGCTCTTTTGCGTTACGGACGACAGCGGCGAGGAGGAGGAGGATATTGCGATCGAGACAATGACGCTCGGCGATCGAGTATTCTTCCGCGGGAATGACGCGAGCATCCAAAGATGTGAAGCCGCAGCTCTGGCCCCTACAATCAAAGCTCACATCACCGAGCGACTTATCCGAAGCAATCAGTGGGCTTTCGCGCTCCACGCCGCTTCTCTTGTAAAGTGCGGCATGGGCTTGCTGCTGTGCGGCCAACCGGGAGCCGGCAAGTCGACTCTTGCACTAGAACTGGTCGACGCTGGATTTCAGTATGCTGGCGATGACGTTGCGCTAATTGGGGCTGACGGAACGATCTGCGGCATCCCATTTGCCCTCACCCTCAAGCAGGGATCGTGGCGGTTGCTATCCCGACTGTATGGCGATTGGAACGACGTGACGCACCGCCGGTCCGATGGCGCCGAAGTGCGGTATTTGCCGATTCCGGATGCGCACAATGGGAGCCTCTCTGCCAACTGGATCATCTTTCTGAACCGGGTTGCAAGCGGCCCCGTCGAGCTGACCCCCCTGGATCAACTTGATTCGATCAAGCGGCTCATTGAGGGCGCTTTTGCCGCAGACGGGAAGCTGTCGCAGCCCGGCTTTTTCGCTTTGAAGCGGATTGTTGCGGGCGCGCGATCGTTTCAACTTACTTTTTCCGAATCGGCGGAGGCTCGGCGACTGCTGATGGACTTATCCAATGACAAGGCATAGTGCGGCACTGACAAGCCTTTGCAACTGCTTGCGAGGCTTGCCGCCCGCCGAAGTGGAGTGGACCTCGGTAATCGGGCTCGCAAACCAGACGTTAACGACGCCTGCGCTCATTGACTTCGTCGATCAATTTGCATCGGTGTTGCCGGAGGACGTGTGCACCTATATCCGCCAGATCCATCGCCGAAACGTGCTGCGCAACAATCGGCTGGCCGGTCAATTGGAAGAGGCCGTCATTGCGATGAATGGCCAGGGAGTTACGCCGGTGTTGCTCAAGGGTGCGGCAATGCTAGCCACAGCACCTGTCGAGCGGCGGGGAGTTCGGCTGATGTCCGATCTGGACATCATGGTCTTGCCGGACGACGCCGACAGGGCGGTCGCCGCTCTGGGTGCGATTGGCTATGAAATTGATCATCAGGCGCACCCCGAAAGCGGGAGGTGGTATGTCGAGCTAAGTCGATCGCGGGACGTCGGAACCATCGATCTGCAGCGGGCCGCTCCAGGTCCCGCGTACCTCTATGCTGGCCCCGGAGATGTTCTGAACCACTGCGTCCCCGCGCTGCTGGGGCGGGGACGCGTGTACGTCCCGACGCCCACTTATCGAGCGCTGATGTTGATCATCCACGATCAGTTTCAAGACTACGGCTACTGGCTTGGCGAACTCGATCTGCGGCATCTGGTTGAATTGCGCGACTTGAACGATTCCGAAGGGCTGGATTGGCAGGAACTTGCCTCTCATGTCTCGGGCGAATTGATGAAGAACGCGGTCGAAACCCAACTGCTCGCTCTCGCTGCGCTGCTTGGGATCGAGGTCCCGCGCTCAATGCGCTCCCGACTGGTTCCTCGTCTGCAGTTCATGCGACAATTGATGCAAGCGCGCTTTCCGGCCACACGGGTGCCATTCCTCGCAATGACGGTCCTGGACCTCAGAAATTACCGGAGGGAGGCGACCTCTGGGTACACGCAAACCGGCATGCGCCGGCCTGGATTGTGGTCCGTGCCAAGAACGGACACATTGAAGCTTCTGTTGAGGGCGGCCACCGCGGTTCGTGTGGGAAAGGTGTAAAGCCAGCAACGCTCGCACGCCTTCAAGGCCAAACGGTTTCAGCAAACGACATGTCTGCAGTTGCGCGGAGCTAATGTCCTTGACCGCCGGCATTCCGATCGGACGATTCGCCGTTCTCGCGAATCCTGAACTCTTCGAGCGTGTGCCCGGATTGGAGCGCGGCAACTAGCCAGCGCGGCTGTTTACCACGTCCGGACCAGGTCTCTGTCGGGTGGAGTGGATTGAAGTATTTTGGCACGACTTTTGGGTATTTGCGGCGCGGCGGCTCGCTCGTTCCGGCGCTGGCGGCCCGGCTTTCAGTTTCACCGAATTGGTCCGGCTGGTTGAGTTGCGCAAGACGTTTTTCGAGCTCCCGCTTCTCGACTGTGATTTTTTCGGCAAGTATCTTTGTCAGCTCTTCGTGAAGGAGCCAAAGTTCCTCAAAGTCCATGGCTTCGAGATCTTGCCGACGCAGCATTCTCGTCACCGTTCGATCGACGCCTGATGCATCTGTCATCCTCAGCTTTCGAGGCATCGTTGCCCGAGCAGCGGATCAACGATAGAGCAAAGTCAGTGCTTCAAATTTACGCTACAATAAATAAATAATATATTATTTAATAGTTATTGCGAGGGTTATTTCATTAAATGGGACGGGCAGATCCAATGATTTGCTGCAGGGCAAGAACAAAGAGGAAATCACAATCGAGTTCCTCTTGGGCATTTTCAACTTTTCAAGATACATTCGGAGCGTTCTTCCCGCGGCTGCACGGTCGGACATTGGGGACCTGAAGGCTCAAATCGAGCTCAGGCGACTAGGTGGTGGACTCATAAGCTCTGAGCCAAGGTCTAGTTGATGCCGGCAGAACAGCGGCGAGGAAGTTTCTAGCGAGTTTGTCGAAGCGCGTAGCAACGCGGCGGAAGTGTTTGATTTTGCAGCAGAAGCGCTCGATCATGTTGCGCTGGCGATAAAGGCCAGGGTCGACCGAGCGCTGAACGCTACCCTCCCGCTGGGTCGGGATGTGCGCCTCGCCGCCATGCTCGCGACAATGGCCTGGGAGCCGCGATGGGCAATGAGAGCGCGGGCGGGCGGCAGTCCTTCAAGCAGGGCTGCCACGGCGGTCTTGTCGGATGCCTGGCCGGCGGAGAGCACGATCCGCAATGGAAGGCCATTCACGTCCACGACGGCATTGATCTTGGTGCTCGGTCTTCCACGAGAACGGCCAATGGCGTGATCCGGGCCCCCTTTTTACCACCGGCTGCATGCTGGTGAGCGCGAATGATCGAGGCGTCTATGAGGTGCAGGGATCCGGGTGATTGCGCCGCAAGTGAAAAATCCGTAGCCAGACGCCAGCTTTTGACCAGCGATTGTCGCGATTATAGCAGTCGAGGCCCTTAACGACTGGGTAGATCGCGCCAGGGCGAGCCCGTCCTCAAACATAAAAGATCGCATTGATGATCCGTCGGTCCATCCACCCGTGCCACGCCCTGCGGTCTGTTGGGCAGCAGCGGTGCGATCAAACGCCACTCGGTGTCCGAAACATCGTACCGGGCCATGATCAAGGTCCTCCTAGGACGCTTGAATCACGACAAACGCAAACGCTCAATGGTTATAGGTACAGAACCTAGCGCTGAGGGATATTGAGTTTATCCGCGTCGAGTTATGCATATCCGAAGCCCTGCAATACGAGACTAGAACGAGGGACAGCCTACGCCCAACCATATTCATGGAGAATACTGCGTTGCAGATTCCCGTGCGGCCACTTGATGTGGTCCGTCACGTCGGGTCTCGCTTGAATGGTTGCGTGGCTGCACGCAGGGCGTGTGAATTTACCCCGTCCGCGATTAAATTATGCGGATAGTCCATTTTTTCGGCTTGATTGACTGTTGCGACGCAGTTATCTGGAACTGCGGATTTCAGTTCGGTTCCATGTATTTTCTTGGGTAAATCGAGTTCACCATCTTGATAAATGTCGATCTGGGGCATATTAAGTTTGGCGCAACTACAGGGTGCGAGCATGCCAGCTAAGAAACTCGAGTTAGAATCAATGTCCCTTGACGATCTCTGGTCGCTTCATGAGGAAATTAGCGGGATCTTATCGGACCGGATTAAGGCAGAAAAGCACGAACTGGAGAAGCGCTTGGCGGTTCTCGGGGGCGGGGTGGCTGTTTTGGCGGACTCAAGCGGACCGGGCGTGTCTCCGACTGCCAAAGCGAGACGCAAATATCCGCGGGTGCTGCCGAAATACCGGAACCCCCAGACCTCCGAGACTTGGTCGGGGCGTGGCAAGCGGCCGCGGTGGTTGGTTGCTGCCGTGAAGTCTGGCCGGAGGATTGAGGACTTTCGCATAGGGGATGCAACTCCGAAGCTTCGTCAGCGCGCGTGACCTAATCTGCATTGATCGTGGGATGGTTGCGGTCAAATGGCCCGCGCAGCGCTGTGATGCTGTGCGCCTAATAGGCGTTGCGTCCCCGCAGCACTTCGAGGGGAGTTCGCAGCAGGATTACGAGATCAAGCCGAAGGCTCCAATTGTCGATGTACCAGAGATCGTATTGTACGCGTGTTTCGACCGTGATGGCTGTGGGGGTTGGACCGCGGCAGCCATGGACTTGGGCCCATCCGGTCAGTCCTGGCCTAACCCTGCGGCGTAGGGCGTAGTTCCGCACGAGCTTGTCAAATTCTCCGTCGTGAGCCAGGGCATGAGGACGCGGACCGACCAGCGACATGCTGCCGTCGAGAACATTTAACAGCTGTGGCAGTTCATCGAAGCTTGTTCGACGCAGCCATTTGCCGACGCGCGTCACCCGTCGGTCGAGGCGATGGGCCTGAAGGATCGCCGGTCCGTCCTCGAGCACATGCATCGTCCGGAATTTGCGGATCTGGAAGATCCGGCCATTAAAACCACAGCGTTGTTGTCGAAAGAATATGGGGCCGGGCGAGTCCAGCTTGATTGCAAGTGCGGCCAGCACAAGCAGCGGGGCAAGTATCGTCAAGGCGAGCGCGGCGCCGAAAAGATCAATGATTCGTTTGGTCGCACAGTCCAGCTGCGTAAGCGGCCCACGCTGGAGTTCAACACAAACCGCACTTCCAAGGCTTCGCGTCGGGTGTCGAAGCAATTCGGATGCCGTACCGACCGGCACGAACACAACCGGTAGCGGCAAGACCCGCAAATCGGCAACGAAGGCCCGGAGTTCGGGCCATCGTTCCGGGTTCGCTTCCACAACCACCTGGTCGAGCTCGGAGCTGCGAATGTAGTCAATCACGCGAGCCGTGAGCCGCCTTCGACAGGCAGGACCGAAGCCGATTGGGGGCAAGCTGAACCGGCCTCGGACACAATAACCATGCATCGCCAGCGTTTCAGACAGTCCGGCGTTTTTCGATAGCGGCTGGTCGCTGACCAGAACAATGTTTGTGCTGGCGAATTTTCTGCCGCTCAGGCCCTTCCCGAGAAGCGCTCTCACTCCCCACCGCTCGGCCATAAGCAAGCCCAGGCCCAGGACAGCGAAAAGTGTGCCCGCTTGGTGAGAAGAGCCCGAACCAATTGCAAAACCGTACCCGGCCCATATCAAGAACAACAATGACGCCCATGCAATCCAGACGGCGCGCATCTGACTTCGCAGGACGAGGAGCTCGGCTGGCCGATAAAGGCCGTGCGTCTTCAAGAGGCAAACGAGACATGTTGCGCTGACTAGCGCCAGGCCAAGTGCGTTGCTTAAGTCGCCTGCGGCCCACCCATCCTGAGCTTGGCACAGCCACGTCGAAACGACGCTCGCAAAAACAACGGTCGCAATATCCGCACAGAGCGCCACGTATTCGATCGAGTCGTAACGGAGAGGCCATTTGTGCTGGCGGGATACTATCGGCCCGGGACTGACACGATCCGTAACTTCCCGATCGGGGAAATGTCGGTTCACGAAATTCATTGTCGGGACACCCGCGAGTTAATATTTAATATATTATTAATTAATCCGATTTATCAAGAGAAAAATCCTGGTTCCCGCCATTTAATATGTCGCACTGCTCAGAGGATCCTATCGAGATCCCTGTCGGGAATTCCGCGCGCGCATGTTGTCGAGGTAGGTCGGATCGAGCTCCGAAATTAAGTTCTCGAGATAGATCTTCCCCTCGGCCGAGGCTGACCGGTACGCGGCCACAAGCGCTGGTCTGATAGCAGGTCGACGCGTAACGACGAGGCTGACGTCGCGCTTGATCAAGTCCCGAAATTCAAGCTCGCGTACCACAGCATCTGTAGCGAGCGCGACGGACAGCCTCAACGGAAGCAGATCCAGATCGTTCGGCGCAGTATAGTACGACATCTTGAGCATGGCTGCCGTCTGGATCGAATTCTGTTTCGGCGCCGCCGCGAGCATGAGCCAAATGTCGCCGCGGAGCGGCGACGAGCGCAGCGCGCGGGCAAACGCATTCGACGCTGCCGGAAGTTCCGTTTTTTGCTCGTCCGCGGCGAGAGCCGGATCTCCACGGGATCGTGATTCCCCTCGGATCCAAAGGTCTTCATGCGCTGCCGCAGCTGAAACTGGTTTCGAGATCCCGTTTGGCCATGCTGCTGCGGCCGAAACAGCTGCCGACAAAGAAGACTGACCTCCGAGATACCGGCCAGGGAGGACCATCCATATCGTCTGTATGATCAGCGCTATTCCAAGCACCGCCAGAGCAGCGCGCGGCCATGGGATGGCAAACGCCGGCGCGAGCCTTGGACGAGACGCCGGAGCTGGACCGGCCATCCAGTCCGAAGCCTCTTTCGATTCCAAGGATATGGCCTCACGGCCTGCACCGGAGACGCTTTGACCGAACGCCAGCCCAAAAAGCGCAGCGACCAAAAGCGATACGCCCAAACCCAGAATTCCATGGTCGGCAAAGGCCAGTATCGTCAGTGCAATCGAAGCACCGGCGCCCAAGGCGGGGTACACGTAGTCGTAAGCTCGTGACAGAGAACGCCTGATCAGAATACAAGCGCCGAGCATCGCTATTACTACAAGGCCGCAAAGGAACGCCCAGCCCATGTCTATAACCATTGCGGCGGCGGCCGTTGGCCTTTCTCGCGGGGCGCCGATTCCAATGTCCCGATAAAGCGGCAAAAGGACCGTCGAAGCGCCGGCACCGGATCCCGCCGGCCTGACCTCCTGTAGCATCCGTTCTGTCGCGATCTGACTGCTCGTTGACAAGGCGATCGTCACATCGGTGTTCGTCCTAAACGGAATAACCGTTACGCTGGCAATACAGAATATTGCGGCGGTTGCGAAAACGCCAGCGGTGCCCCACAAGCCCAAGAACCACCTGCGAATAACGAAAACCGAGAGCAAGATTGCTGATCCGAGGAGGGCGGCGACGACGGCGGTGGAGTTGGTCCGAATGAGCAGCGCGGCCAAGCAGACAATCATTGCGATGGTCGCGGCGGACAGAACAAGGAACGGAACTGGCGCAACTGTTCCTGGCCGACTGTGCCGCGCTATTTGATCGGCCGCGCGTATTGCCGTGGCGCAGGAGAGCAAGACGCCGAGCACTGCGACGGTTGAGCCATCGGGCCCGGCGACACCGGCAGTTTCCTTGCCGAACCACATGGCCGTGGCAATCGTGGCTATCGCCAGTAGTATATGCAGGACTTGCGCTGCGCGATATCGGTCAAGCGTGATGACCGCAGTGACGAGGGCCGCGGCCAGCACAGCGCAATACTGCGCCAGCGAGAGCATAGTCGCCCCCATATCGAGTGTGATTTTTTCGGCGAGGGGCTCGCTTAAAGCCGCCGAAGCAGTTGCCCAGATGGGATTTCCGAGCGTGTCCATAGGCATCGGCACCACCTGTAACGCCATCCAGAGGGCCGGAGCCGCGAGCACAACGACGGGACCAGTCCGGAGCAGCTTGGTGAGCCCGAGGGAGGCGGGCGATGGAAAGACCGCTACAACCAGCGCGGCTGTTGCTAGTATGAATGATGCCAATCCCAAGCTTTGCAGGCTTTCCGGCATTGCGAGCGCCGCGGTGATCGCCACAAACTCGGCTAACAGGACAAGCCAGATAATCATGTAAACACCATGGTGTGGTGCGGCCACTCCGGTGGCCGGAGAACGTGCAGGCCGCTACGAGACAGCATCAAGAGCCGGAAAGGCCATAACGGATATAGTGGCTGTCATGATAGTAATAGCTCCGATGGCCGTCATATCGAGCCATTGCCTTGGTATCCGTCTTGCTGAGAACTGCCCCAATCAGCGATTCATGAATGTTGGGTGCCGTGTGCAATGCGTGCTGCACGACATCTATTTTGGTGCGGCCCCACTCAACGATTAGAATATAGCCGTCTATTAGAGATGAAGTGACTCGGACATCAACTAACGGGGTCAGGGGAGGAAGGTCGACGATGACGTAGTCATAGTCAGCTCGCAGACGGTCGAACAGCTTGCTTATTGCGTCGGCGCACAGAATCTCGCTGGTGTGAAGCAGAGATCCCCGCCGCACGGCGGGTAGAAATGCAAGGTTCGTCGTGGGATCTCGCCAAATCGTGTCCGCCAGGGATCGGCTGCCGTTTGCAACTTCGATGATTCCGTTGACAGCCCTGGGCGCAAAGATCGCAGAAAGTGAGGGATTCCTGAGGTCGCAATCGACGATGATAGCTTTCTTGCCGGTGTGCCCGATCAATTGCGCGAGCGAGGCTGCAATCGTAGTCTTCCCCTCATTCGGCAGGGCCGAGGTAATGCCGATGACCTGGGAGGAGATTTTGGCCGGATTGTGGTCGATGGCTAGCTTGATGGAACGAATGGCCTCGGTATATCGAGATAGCGGCATTCCAACCACGGTCCGATGAATTGCCATTGGAGACGGAACTATCCGTTGTTGAACGTCATCATCGGTTGGCTGGGAGCGAACTGGTAGCTTCGCGGATTTGCGGGCCGGTAACAATGGTACTAAAGACAGGCAAGGCAATTCCAGCACAGTTTCCACCTGTGAAGAGGTACGAAAGACGCGGTCCATGATGTCTCTGAGGAGCGCCAAGCCGACGCCCATCGCGAGACCGCCGAAGATGCCGAACGCCAGCACCAACGTTGTCTTTGGCTTGCTCTTGCTCGGCGGCGGCGAAGCGGGAAAAAGTACCCGCGTTTCCGAGACGGGAAATGTCTCCTGCTGCGCGGAGCCCATGTAACGCTGCAGAAAGGTCTCGTACAAGCCACGCAAACCCTTTGCCCGGCTTTCCAACTCCTTGATGGTCAGCTCGGCAGAATTGACTGAACGGGACTGCGAAACGGCCTTGGAGAGTTGCTTTTCGATTTCTTGTTGGCGCTGTTTGGCGAATTCGAACTCGCTTCGGCTGACTTCGGCGAGTCTTTTGACTTCGTCGAAAATGGAGACGCGAAATTCCCGCGCGCGGTTCCGGATATTGACGACTGCCAGGTGGTCGCGACCTACCCTGGCCGACAACTCGGCCTCACGCCTCATGAGTTCCAGATACTGCTGACGCAACCCGTTGATGATCTGACTGTTTGTCGAATCGGCTCCGATTGCATCCAGATTGTTCATCGAGGACGGCTTTGTCGGATCGGAGGCAAGGAGGGTTTCGTAGCGAGCCAACTTGGCCGTGGCTTCAGAGGTCTGGGCGCGAGCGGCAGCCAATCGGTTGTTGATTTCTGTGACCTGCTGGTCGTCGATGGGCTTTCCGTCCAAAGAAACGATATTGTTCTGGGTCTTGTAGACGTCGACGGCACGTTGTGCAGCGAGGGCTTGGTCGCCGAGATCGCGCAGCCTCTCCTGCAGCCAGCTTGTTGCCCTGCGATTAGCATCGAATTTCCCATTGAGCTGGTCCGCAACATAGGTGTTGGCTACGGCGTTGACGATCTCCGCGGCCCGGAGTGCGGTGCTCGAATTAAAGCTGATCTCGATGACGTTGCTGTACCCGACACGCCCTGCCGAAAGCCGATCGAGAAACGCGTCTACGATAGTGTCTAATGGTTCGCCATGGGTATCGGATGGGCCATCGTTCTTCGATCCAATCGACGCCCATGACCGAATTCGCTGCCAGAGCGATTGTAGCGATAGCCCTGTCGCACTAAAGTCCGGATCGTCCGACAGTTTCAACTGGTCGATGACCGCCACCGCAGTGGCCTTTGATCTCAGGAGCTGAAGCTGGGTCTCGATTTGATTGAGATCGAAGGCCGGCTCGGCGAGGAGCGATTGCTGCTGGACAAATTGGGGCCTTGGAGTAGCCAACAGGATCTGAACCTGCGCCGTATAGGTTGGAGACGCCAACCGGAGATAAAGCAGGCTGGCTGCAGTTACGAGCCCGGCAGTGACAAGGATCATGAGATATTGGCGTCGTAGAAGCCCGATGCCGAAATTGATGACGTCGCTGATTCCTCCGCTGTCCGTTTGAACGGGTTGGGCCAGCCCGGTCACAGGCAGCCGTACGCTATCCGTGTGTCGAAGATTGTTCTGGAGCATCACGTACCTGTCCGACGGTGGGTCACGTTGGGGCCGCTCGCCCGCAGATCAAGGGGCGCGCAGGCGGTGGGGGATTATATGCATATAAAAATCTGCTTGCCAAATTAAATAAATCATATATTAATGTAAGTGAAATTGAAAATGACGGCGGCTTTGCCGTTTTCGGTCGGGCGTTAGCAAAATAGAGGATATTCTAGGAGTTACGGTCTGGCCGGTATTTGCATCGAGAATAATGTGATTGTTGCGAGACGGGTCGGCGGGCGGATAATTAAATTCCGTCGGATATTTATGGTCCGTCGCAACTAACCCCGATAGGGGAATATTGAGGGCCGGCAGGAGGTGCCCAATGCTGGAACTGCGATCCTTTGCGATCCCCGATGTCAAAGTAATTCGAACAGATCGGTTTTCCGATGCCCGCGGCTACTTCTGTGAGACCTTTCAGCGATCGGCTTTTGCTGAGAAGGGAATCCTCCATGACTTCGTTCAGGATAATCAATCCAGCTCAGATCGGATCGGCACGGTGCGCGGCTTGCATTTCCAGCGACAGCCTTTCGCCCAGGCCAAGCTCATACGGGTGTTGAACGGAGCTATTCTCGATATTGCTGTTGATCTCCGGCGTTCATCGCAGAGCTTCGGCAAGCACATCGCCATTCAGTTGGATAGTGAAAGCGGTGAGCAGGTGTTTATTCCGAAGGGGTTCGCGCATGGTTTCTGTACGCTGCAGCCCAAGCCCGTCGTCTTGTACAAGGTCGACCAGATCTACGCCCCATGCCATGACGGCGGCATCTATTGGGCTGATCCAGCATTGGGGATCAAGTGGCCCGTGACGACCTCAGAGGCTCAGGTCTCGCCAAGAGACCAGACTCTTCCTGCGCTCGACCAGCTTGCTTGCGTTTTCGAATAGTGGAGATGAGTGGAATGCGTATCTTGGTGACCGGCGGAGCGGGATTTATCGGTTCTGCGGTGTGTCGCCGTTTGGTGCAGCAGACCGGCGCCGCAGTGATCAACATCGACAAGTTGACATACGCAGCCAACCTGGCTTCGCTGGCGAGCATCGAGGGACTGGAGTCTTATGCGTTCCTGCAGTCCGATATCTGCGATCGCGACGTTATGGATCTCGCGTTCGCCGACTACGAGCCGGATGCGATCATACATCTGGCCGCCGAAAGCCACGTCGACCGTTCGATCAATGGGCCCGGCGCCTTCGTCAACACCAATATAGTTGGCACCTATACGCTGTTGGAGGCTGCCAGGACTTACTACGAACGTCTGCCGTTTCCTCGACGAAAGCCGTTCCGCTTCATCCATGTATCGACAGACGAAGTCTATGGCTCATTGGGTCCGCACGACCTGTTTCGCGAGGACACGCCCTACAGGCCGAGTTCGCCGTACTCGGCGAGCAAGGCCGCCTCGGACCACCTCGCACTCGCGTGGTTCAGAACTTACGGTCTGCCGGTCATCGTATCGAATTGCTCGAACAATTACGGGCCGTACCAGTTCCCGGAAAAGCTCATTCCGCTGACGATCCTCAATGCGATCGACCGGAAACCGCTACCGGTCTACGGCGACGGCAGAAATATTCGCGACTGGCTTCATGTCGATGATCATGCCGCTGGCTTGATAAGACTTTTGTACGAAGGAAGACCGGGCGAGAAGTACAATTTCGGCGGAGACGGCCAGCGATCCAACCTGGAGGTGGTCACCCGGATTTGTGACGTGGTGGATCGGTTATCCCCGGGCGCGGGAGCGAGACGATCTCTCATTACGTTCGTGCCGGATCGTCCGGGACATGATGCGCGCTATGCAATCGACGCGTCGAAGGCACATCTCGAACTTGGCTGGGAACCGACGAGAACCTTCGAACAGGGCTTGGCGGAAACGGTCGGATGGTATCTCAACAATCGTGCATGGTGGCAGCGTGCTCGCTGCGGTGTCTATGACGGCTCGCGTCTGGGTCTGCTCGCTGCTCAACATTGAGGTGAAGATGACAGATCGACCCATCCTCATTGCCGGACGGAACGGTCAGTTGGCGAAGTGTCTTCGTGGTCTCGCTGCAATGCGCGGTCTGCCTGCGGTGGCTCTCGGGCACCGAGAACTCGATCTGGAGAACCGCGAAGGGATCGACAAGCTCATCGCGTCGATCGCGCCGTCTGCAATCATCAATACGGCCGCTTATACGGCGGTCGATCGGGCCGAATCTGAAGCGGCGAAAGTGTTCAGCATCAACCGCGATGGCGCGGCAACGCTGGCAAATGTCGCTTGGCAGATGAATATTCCACTCATCCATCTCTCGACCGACTATGTGTTCGACGGCGCAAAACCGGATGCGTACGACGAAAGCGACATTCCCGCGCCGTTAAATGTCTACGGCGCGTCGAAGCTTGCCGGCGAAGCTGCTGTATTGGCCGCGCATCCGCTCGCGACCGTGATCAGATGCTCGTGGCTTTACAGCCCCTATAGCAGCAACTTCGTTCGAACGATGTTGCGGTTATGCGAGACGCAGCCCATCGTAAGGGTTGTTCGGGACCAACACGGAAATCCGACCTACGCATACGATCTCGCGGAGGCTGTCCTTCAGATCGCAGAGCGGTCAGTAACGGTCGATCGCAGGACCGCGGCCGGCATCTTTCATCTCGCCGGTCAAGGCGAGACAAGCTGGTACGACTTTGCGCAGGCAATCTTCCACGAGCGTTCCCGTCGTGGAGCGCGGATTCCGGTGCTTGAGGCGATCACCACCGAGGAGTTTCCAACCGCTGCGCGTCGACCTCGGAACTCGCGCCTGGACTCATCCAAGGCCGAACGGGTGTTCGGGATTCGATTGGCACCTTGGCGCCACTCACTGGAATCTTGTCTAGACCAGCTGGTCGGAGAAGGAGAAACCGATGCTGAAGGGAATCGTGCTGGCCGGCGGCAGCGGAACGCGCCTCTATCCGATCACACGCGTGGTCAGCAAGCAGTTGCTCCCGATCTATGACAAGCCGATGATCTATTATCCCCTGTCGACGCTGATGTTGGCGGGGATCCGCGAAATTCTGATTATTACCACGCCGTCAGACCGGTGCCAATTCGAGCGGTTGCTGGGGGACGGCAGCCAATGGGGCATTCGGCTCAGCTACGCGGAACAAACCCGTCCCGCCGGTCTCGCGGACGCCTTCATTGTTGGTGCCGATTTCATCGGCAGCGATCGTGTGGCGATGGTGCTTGGAGACAATATCTTCTTCGGCGATGGCCTGAGCGAACTGCTTGCCAGGGCGGCAGGACGTGAGGAAGGTGCAACGGTTTTTGCTTATCACGTGCGGGACCCAGAACGATATGGCGTCGTTGCGTTTGATGAGGCGGACCGTCCAGTATCGATTGAGGAGAAGCCCAGACGGCCAGCTTCGAACTGGGCAATTACAGGGCTTTATTTTTTCGACAACCGCGTTGTCCGCTACGCTCGTCGCGTCGAACCGTCGCCGCGCGGAGAGCTCGAGATCACCGATCTTCAGATGCGCTACCTTTCGGCCGGCGCGCTACACGTTGAGCGCATGGGGCGCGGGTTTGCCTGGCTGGATACGGGCACGGTCGAGTCTCTCATCGATGCCGGGACGTTCGTGCAGACCCTGGAAAAGCGACAGGGAATGAAGATCGCCTGTCTTGAGGAGGTCGCCTTCAGACTCGGCTTCATCAATCGTGACCAACTTTTCGCGCTGGCCGAGCCGCTGCAGAAGAGCGGATATGGCGCGTATCTCAATGAAATCCTGCAGGTTCCACGTCCCCTTCAGACTTCTCAATTGCCTGTTTATTTAAATAAACATTGAAATTAAATTGCATTGAATTGTGAGTCGATTTATTTTTGATTAATCATTTTTTCTCTTGTGCTGATTTCGGAGAGGCTGGCCATGCTGAACCAAAAGGCGAGCGTCCTTGATCGGGGAACCAAGCCCCTCTTGCCGGAAGAAGCCGATTCCGGCTGGTCATCAGATGTCATCTCGCGAGGCGCATGGTTGTGGCCGATAGCCGGCGCCTGGGCACCCCCAGTACTGAATCAGTTTCGGATCTGGCCGAATGCGGACGAGCCGGCCGGCGGGCCGGATCTCCTGTCCAGGGCGATTGCGGGTATCAACGCTGGTCAGGCGTCAACTGCATCGCAGCCGCATGGCGGCTTCGGCAGACGGCTGGGCCTCTGTACTCCGTCATTCCGGTCGCGATTGGCCTCTCTCCTCTCGAGTTCAGCAAACCTAGTGGCCCGTCCCAACGGAGGGGGGCCGGCGTTCTCATCCATCCAGCCCGACGGTGAGGCGGCGCAGGCATCATCGATATCGAGCGCCGGCGCCACTCATTGGATCAATTCGAGCGACGACTCCGGTCCATCCGCATTGGAGGGGCTCTGGACCCACCTGCGCGCGGAGCCTGTCAGCGGGCACCAGCCCAATGCGGCTGCGGGAATGGCGGGCCAGCCGGCGTCGAACGCGAGATTGGTGGATCTGAGCGCACATGGCGGATCCGCGGTCAATTCTCTGCCGACAAGTTCGCTGTCCGTAATGACGGACAGCGCGGACTACGCGCCCGGCAGTACGGCAGCGTTTACGGCAGCCGGCATCCGCTCGGGAGCGTCGGTCACATTCAATATTGCCGACCTATCGAGCGCGCCCGGCGCTGACGGCATTGCCGATGTCTATACGCCCTTCACGATCATGGATGGCAGCATCGGCGACATGGATGGGCTGGCCAATGGGAAAGTTGTGGCGCAATGGCAGGTGCCCGCTGATGGCCGAGCGACCGGAGCTACATTGCAGCTCACCGCGACCTCCGGCGCACAAACTGGGACGGCGACGTTCAATGACGCGGGCAACAAGATTGTCACGGAGAATCAAATACCGGGTACGCCGGAGAGCACATGGGCGATCCACGGCTCGTTCGATAACGAGGGCGACTCGCAGATTGAAGGCTTTGCCACACAGATCAGTACCAACGCCGGACAAACCGTCTCTTTCAAGATCGATACAGCTTCAAGCGGTTACGCGCTCGATATTTACCGTCTCGGCTACTATAGCGGAAATGGTGCGCGCCTTGTCACCAGCATGCACCACACCGGATCTGCCAACCAACCGGCTCCACTTTTCAATGATCCGACCAACACCGTCGATGCGGGAAATTGGTCAGTTACAGATTCATGGACAATTCCCGCCACCGCTGTTTCCGGCGTCTATTTTGCGAAATTGACAACGGACAGCGGCAATTTTCAGAACATGATTCCGTTCATCGTACGCAATGACGGCACCGTTTCTGACATTCGGTTCCAGACCAGCGATACGACTTGGGAGGCGTACAATCCATGGGGCGGATACAATCTGTATCAAGGTCCCAGCCGCACCAATAGCGATCGCGCCTACGCCGTCAGCTACAATCGTCCGCTTGCAATCAATTCCAACTCTAACCTGGCCGGTTCGCAGGACTTCCTGTTTGGCGAGGAGTACGCCGCAATCTACTGGTTGGAGCGGAATGGCTATGACATCAGTTACATCTCCGGCATTGATTCCGCGACCAATCCAGGACTGCTCCTGAACGCGAGCGTCTTCATGGATGCCGGCCATGACGAATATTGGTCGCAATCGCAATTCGCCAATGTCACCGCCGCGCGCGACGCGGGAGTTGACCTCGCTTTCCTGAGCGGCAACCAGATATATTGGGACACCGAGCTTGGTGCGAGCTTCGACCCGAGCCATACGGCGAACCGAACGATCATCGAGTACAAGGACATCTGGAGCGGCGCGCAACTCGACCCGAACGGCACGGCCAACGGAGGAGCGGGCATATTTCGTGATCCAGTTTATGGACCTGGTACTCCGGAAAACTCTCTCTCCGGTACGATCTTCACGGTCGACGATATCGGCTCGCTCGACAATATCAGCATTCCGGCCAGCATGTCGCAGCTGCGCTTCTGGCGGAACACCAGCATTGCCAGTGGCAACGGAGGAACTCTGACGGGCCTCCTCGGCTACGAGTGGGACAGCGATCTGGACAACGGCTTCCGGCCAGCCGGGTTGATCGACATGTCGTCGACGACGAGAAATGTCAACACCTTGCTGCTGGACAATGGTGCGACAACAGGCTCGGGCACTGCCACGCACAGCCTCACACTGTACCGAGATCCGGAGAGCGGTGCTCTGGTTTTCGGCGCCGGCACGGTCATGTACCCGTGGGGACTTTCGGACCAATATGTTCCGTACAGGGGCCTTACAGCGCCCGTTAGCTCGGCCGTGCAGCAGTCGATGGTGAATCTCCTCGCCGACATGGGGGTGAACCCCCAGACATTGCAGGCGGGTGTCGTGGGCGCCCAAGCGTCGACCGACCACACCGCGCCAACAGCCGTTATCACCTCTCCGACAGGCGGGACCGACGTCAGCCAGGGCCAGACGGTCACGATTACCGGCACCGCCTCGGACATTGGTGGGCGTGTGGCCGGTATCGAAGTCTCGACTGATGGTGGGGCGACATGGCACCCGGCCGGCGGTACGACGAGCTGGAGCTATACGTGGGTTGCTTCGGGCTCTTCTGGTACGCGAGTCATCGAGGCGCGCGCGACTGATGATAGCGTCAATATGCAGGCCACCCCTGCCACGGTCAGTGTCAATATCACGGGCGGCGGGGCAAGCCTCTTCACGGCTTCCAACGTCCCGGCCCAGATAAGTTTGAATGATGGCAAGCCACTTGAAGTGGGTATGAAGTTTACCTCCTCGGCGGCCGGACAAATCACCGCGCTGAAATTCTATCGCAGTCCGAGCGACAGTAGCTCAGACCTCCTCGACCTCTGGACCTCGACCGGTACCAAGCTTGCAACCGCGAGCTTTACCAACACCTCGGCAAGCGGCTGGCAAACGGTCAATCTGGCGACCCCCGTCACAATCGCTGCCAATACAACCTATGTCGTCTCGTATCACACCAATGGCGCCTACGTGGCCACGAATAATTTCTTCGCCAACGCATTCACGAGCGGCTCCTTGACGGCGCCTTCCTCCGCCACATCGGGCGGCAATGGGGTCTATTCCTACGGCGGTACCAGCACCGCTGGCATTTTCCCGACCAATACGTTTTCTTCGTCGAACTACTGGGCGGACGTGGTGTTTGCCCCCAGCAATGGCAGCAACAGGGCGCCAACCGCCGTCGCGGACACGGCGGATGCCACCGAGAAGGGCGGTGCCAACAACGGCACGGGCGGCTCGCCCGGCACAGGCAATGTGCTGACCAACGATACCGATCCCGACGCTGGCGATACCAAGACGGTGACCGCGGTTAGTTTCGGCTCGACGGCCGGGACACTCGGTGCGGCACTCAATGGCGCGCACGGCAGCTTGGTCCTCAATGCCGCTGGTACGTTCACCTATTCGGTGAATGAAGCCGACGCGGCGGTGCAGGCTTTGCGGCTTTCGACCAACACGCTGACCGATGCCTTCAACTACACGATGCGCGACGCCGCCGGTGCGACATCGTCGAGCACGCTAACCGTCACCATTCATGGGGCCAACGACGCGCCAGTGCTGGCGATCCAGACCGGCAACCAGACCGCGACGGTCGGCACGGCGTTCTCCCTGACGCTGCCTGCGGGCACCTTCACCGACTTCGATTCCGGGGATTCGCTCGCCTACTCAGCGACCGGATTGCCCTCCTGGCTGAGCTTCAATGCCTCGACCCGCACCTTCAGCGGTACACCGACATCCGCAAACGTGGGGACCGTCAGCGTCAACACCACGGCCACCGACCTCGGCAGCCTCGCTGCGAGCGAGACGTTCAATATCACCGTGTCGACCACTGCGAACAGGGCGCCAACCGCCGTCGCGGACACGGCGGATGCCACCGAGAAGGGCGGTGCCAACAACGGCACGGGCGGCTCGCCCGGCACAGGCAATGTGCTGACCAACGATACCGATCCCGACGCTGGCGATACCAAGACGGTGACCGCGGTTAGTTTCGGCTCGACGGCCGGGACACTCGGTGCGGCACTCAATGGCGCGCACGGCAGCTTGGTCCTCAATGCCGCTGGTACGTTCACCTATTCGGTGAATGAAGCCGACGCGGCGGTGCAGGCTTTGCGGCTTTCGACCAACACGCTGACCGATGCCTTCAACTACACGATGCGCGACGCCGCCGGTGCGACATCGTCGAGCACGCTAACCGTCACCATTCATGGGGCCAACGACGCGCCAGTGCTGGCGATCCAGACCGGCAACCAGACCGCGACGGTCGGCACGGCGTTCTCCCTGACGCTGCCTGCGGGCACCTTCACCGACTTCGATTCCGGGGATTCGCTCGCCTACTCAGCGACCGGATTGCCCTCCTGGCTGAGCTTCAATGCCTCGACCCGGACCTTCAGCGGTACACCGACATCCGCAAACGTGGGGACCGTCAGCGTGAACACCACGGCCACCGACCTCGGCAGCCTCGCTGCGAGCGAGACGTTCAATATCACCGTGTCGACCACCCCAACAATCGTAAGCTTGTTCTCGAGCGCGGATACGCCGGCAACGGTGTCGAGTTCCGACACGTCGCAGGTCAACCTTGGTGTGAAATTCACCTCGTCTGTATCGGGTACTATTACCGGCATCAAATACTACAAGGGCGCCAATGATACGGGTACGCACGCCGGTTCATTGTGGAGCAACACAGGTACGCTGCTTGCAACGGCGACCTTCGCTAACGAGACCAGCAGCGGCTGGCAAACCGTCACGTTCAACAACCCCGTGTCGATCACGGCCGGTACCACTTACGTCGCGAGCTTCCACAGCAGCGGTCACTACACCTCCACGTCCAACTACTTCACCACTGCTCACAGCAACGGGCCATTGACGGCCCCAGCGAGCGGCAATGGCGTCTACACATATGGTAACGGAAATCTGTTTCCGACCAGCACCTTCAATGCCACGAACTACTGGGTCGACGTCATGTTCAACAGCTCTGGCGGTGGTGCCAACCAGCCGCCAGTCGCAAACAATGACAGTGGCTTCAATGCCAGCCAAAACACCCCACTTACCATTGCAGGGACAGCATTGCTCGCCAACGACACAGATCCGAACGGCGATATCCTGACGATTACGGGCGCTAGTGGGGGCACGAACGGCACGGCGAGCTTCAATGCACAAAATAACACGGTGACTTTCACCCCGACCAACGGTTATACCGGACCGGCTTCTTTCAACTATGCCATCTCGGATGGTAGGGGTGGTACAGCCAGCGCAACGGTAGGCGTCACCGTCCAGCCGTCATCGTCCAGCACCGTGAGCCTGTTCAGCTCGAATCCAACGCCGAGCATCGTCTCTGTCAATGATTCAAGCTCGGTGGAACTTGGCATGAAATTCCAAGCTTCCACCGCAGGCGACATCGTCGGGTTGCGCTTCTACAAAGGACCGAACAATACAGGTACGCACGTCGCTGATCTCTGGAGCAGCACGGGCACCTTACTGGCGAGTGCTACCTTCACCAACGAGACAACGAGCGGTTGGCAGCAGGTCAACTTCAGCACGCCCGTGACGATAGCGGCGGGAACGACCTACATTGCTTCCTACCACACTGCGGGAAACTACTCCGCAGATCCAAATCTCTTCGCTGGTTCGGTCACCAACGGGCCGTTGACTGCTCCGTCGTCCGCGTCCAGCGGTGGCAATGGTGTGTACGCTTACGGGACCGACAGCCTGTTCCCGACCAATACCTTCAATTCTACAAGCTATGCGGTCGACATCATCTTCAGACCACAACTCGCAGCATAGGAGCCATAGGATGCACGCCGAAATTTATACTGACGGAGTGGACGAGATCATGATCGGTGGTTCGATCGTGCGCGTCGATCTGATGAGTCTCTCGCCCACGGATCGAGACGCCAATAACGCGCCCAAGAAGGTCTTCTGCCAGAGGCTGATCTTCTCAGTGGAGTCATTTGCGAACTCCGTTGAGGTGATGCAGAACGCTCTGCAGGGCCTGATCGATGCCGGAGCGGTGCGGCGCAGCCAGCCGAAGACATCGGCGGAACCCTCGCACAATATTGCGCCGATCGAGCGCGGTCCCACTGTGGTGAACAGCTCATGGTCGGCAAATGTCTCAAGCAATTTCAGCTGAATTGCCCGTCACGGAGACGGCGGTGGCGACTTCTTCAGAATCGCCGCAGTCGGCTGCCTCTACTGCGCTTGAATGCCTTGCCACGGTCGCTGCTCATCACGGCATCGACCTGCCCGTGGACCGCCTGCGCCACACCTATGCCATTGACGGCAAGGGCCTTTCGACAGACTTGTTGCTGCGCATGGCGCGCGAGGCCGGGCTACGGGTGAAGACCGCCCACCTGGATTGGGGTGTGCTGTGTCGTCTGGGAGAGGCATATCCGACCATTGCCCGACTCGAAAATGGGAACTGGATCGTCATTCTTGGCGTGGGGGCTGGGGGTGACGGAGCCGAGACCGTCGCGACGCTCGATCCGCTTGCCGACCGTAAGAAAGAGCCTTTGATCGTTGCTAGGGACCGCTTCTGCGCGTGCTGGACGGGAGAGGTCATCCTGTTGAAACGCGAACGTTTGCCGGCAGACACGGGGAGAGCGTTCGGACTGCGGTGGTTCGTCCCGGAACTTCTCCGGCAATCGGGGCTGTTTGGCAACGTGGCGGTTGCCGCGATCGTCCTCTACGCGCTGGGCCTCGTGCTTCCGATCTTCTTTCAATTGGTTATAGACAAGGTTCTTGTGCACGAGAGCTTCACGACCCTCTACGTGCTCACGGCCGGTGCGGTCGCGGCACTCGCGTTCGACGCAATATTTGGATTTCTGCGGCGTTACCTTTTGATTTACGCGACGAACAGGGTGGATATCCGCGTTGCGACGAAGACATTCGGCCATCTTCTCGGATTGCCAGTGACCTTCTTCGAACACATCTCCGCCGGCGTCCTGGTGAAGCATATGCAGCAGGCTGCGCGAATTCGCGAATTCCTGACCGGGCGGCTGTTTCTCACCACGCTGGATGCGCTGTCACTGATCGTCTTCATTCCTGTTCTGGCGCTGTACAGCGCCAAGCTGACCTGTGTCGTTCTGGCCTTCACCGTGATTAGCGCGATCGTCGTCGCAGTGCTGATGGGGCCGTTCCGACGGCGCCTCTATGATCTATATCAGGCCGAAGGTGCACGGCAGGCGCTCCTCGTTGAAACCGTTCATGGCATGCGCACGGTGAAGTCGCTGGCGATGGAGCCGTTGCAGAGCAGGGTGTGGGACGACCGTTGTGCGCAGGCGGTCACAATGCGGTTCGGAGTTGAGAAAATCTCGGCGGGCGCCCAGGCGGTCACCGGATTTCTCGAGAAGATGATGACGATCGGGATCATCGCCCTGGGCGCGCTTGACGTATTCAGTGGAGAAATGACGATCGGCGCGCTTGTCGCTTTCAATATGCTGGCAGGGCGAGTCTCGGGACCCCTGGTCCAGCTCGTGACTATGGTGCATGAGTACCAGGAGGTCGCTCTGGCAGTTAAGATGCTTGGCGAGGTGATGAACCAGAAAGCCGAGCGTGACGGCAAGAGAGACGGCTTGCGTCCGGACCTCGCCGGAAAGATTGAGTTTGAAAGCGTCTCGTTCCGTTATGGCCCGGAAGGCGCTCCGGCGCTCGATCAAGTCTCCTTCTCCATTGCCCCTGGCTCAATCTTCGGGATCGTCGGCCGGAGCGGCTCCGGCAAGACGACGCTCACCAGGCTGATCTCAGGAATGTATCCCGTGCAGCAGGGTGTGCTGCGGATCGACGGATATGATGCCCGGGAGCTGGATCTATCTCACCTGCGCCGGAATCTTGGAGTGGTCCTGCAGGACAGCTTCTTGTTCCGCGGAACCGTGCGCGAGAATATCGCCTGCGTGAAGCGGGATGCGACATTCGAGGATGTTGTAAGGGCAGCGCAGCTCGCGGGCGCGGACGAGTTTATCGAACGGCTACCCCGGGGTTTCGACACCATGCTCGAAGAGGAGGCGTCAAACCTCTCTGGGGGACAAAAGCAGCGGCTTGCCATCGCGAGGGCTCTCATTTCCAACCCGCGCATTCTGATTCTGGACGAAGCGACCAGCGCACTCGATTCTGAGAGCGAGATGATCATCAGGCGCAATCTGCGCCGTCTCGCGGCGGGACGGACGGTTATCATCGTTTCGCACCGCCTCTCCATGTTGGCCGAAGCGAACCAGATCCTTGTGATCGACCGCGGTCATGTGGTCGACGTGGATCACCACGACCGACTGCTTTCTAAATCCACCATCTACCGCCATCTTTGGAATCAGCAGACGAAGCAGTTCGCATGAACAAGGTAGAAAAGCCGCGTGAAAATTCGGGAACAACAACAGTCGCCCGAAGGCGCCGAACTATATTTCGCCCCGCGCTGCCGCGCCCGCGCGTCATTACAGAATTTCAGCCCGACGCAATCGAGGTTGAGCAACGAGTTCCGGCATGGGTAGCTCGTGTCACGCTCTTCCTTGTCGTTGCGCTGATCGCGGTCGCGGTCGCGTGGGCGTCGGTATCGCAAGTGGACATGATCGTTACCGCGCAGGGGAAGTTGATCACTACGCGTCCAAACCTTGTCGTGCAGCCGCTGGAAACGTCGGTGATTCGCGAAATTCACGTCAAGGCCGGCGATCGAGTAAAGCGCGGCGACTTGCTGGCGACGCTCGATCCAACCTTTTCCCAGGCTGACGTAGACCAGTTGCGCATCCGAGTCGCCGCCGTCGAGGCGGCTATTGCCCGGCTCCGCGCCGAATTGGACGGAACCGAGTTCGTCGTCACCAGCGCGAGCAATAAGGACGAGCAGCTGCAGCATAAGCTCTTCCTGCAGAGAAGCACCGCCTACAACGCCCAGATCCGCAACTTCGAAGCGCAGATCGCTTCAGCACAAGCCAACGTGAGAACGGCCCGGAACGATGAAGCCGTCCTGGTTCAGCGACTGGAGACCATGCACTCGATCGAGACGATGCGAAGCACGCTGATGGCCAAGCAGGTCGGTTCACAACTGAACCTCTTGTTGTCGCGCGACGCGCGGCTGGAGGTTGAGAGCAATCTCGCGCGTGTCCAGGGCAGTATCGAAGACAACTCGCATCGTCTGGAAAAGGCCCTGGCTGATCAGAAGGTGTTCGCGGAGGACTTTCGTCGCACCGCTTACCAGGATCTGGTAGAGGCTACCGGCAAGCGCGATGGTGCCCTTGAGGAACTGAAGAAGGCCGAGCTTCGCCGGCAACTGATCGTGCTGCAGGCTCCCGCAGACGCAGTTGTGCTCGAGATTGGCAACCGCACAGTTGGCTCAGTGGTCCGCGAGGCAGAAACGTTGTTCGTGCTTGTTCGCCAGGACGGGCAGCTGCAGGCCGAGGTCAACGTGGAGGGCAGGGACGTTGGCCAGGTCGCGGTAGGGCAGCCGGTGCGACTCAAGTTCGAAGCATTTCCATTCCAGAAGTACGGGACGGCCGTGGGTGAGGTTCGGGTCGTAAGTGAGGACTCGTTCTCGCCGGACCCGAAAGCCGAAGGTGTGCGCCGCACGACAGCTCCCTACTATCGCGTACTAGTCGACTTGCAGGACGTGCACCTTCGGCTGCGGCCGGAGCGCGTTCAGTTGATTCCCGGCATGGCGGTTGCCGCCGAAATGAAGGTCGGGCGTCGTAGTGTCATCTCTTATTTCCTCTATCCCCTGCTTCGCGGGCTGGATGAAAGTATCCGCGAGCCGTGACGAGTCCGCCATGGTCGGTGTATGCGCTTGCAGTTGGGCGAGCAGGAGCCAGCGCTAGTCGGCGATTCAGACCTGAAGGTAGGAAGCATGCTAGATGTGACTGAAAGACCTTTTCGAATCCTTGCCGCGGTCACTTTTCATTTCCGAGAGTCTCGCCTCCAATATCTATTTCAAGTCCTTCGATCGCTTTGCGAATATCCTGTGGAAGCGTTGGATGTTGTCATCGTCACCAACACTGACCAGGACGAAGCCCTCAAGCAGATCAGAGACTTGAGTGCACCGCTTTTCAGGCCCCTACCCGCGCGCTCAAAGTCAACAAAAAACCTCTCGATTGAGAGCTTTCCGAAACTTGCCAATCCCTGGCTCTTGCCCTGGAGCCACAAGCATCTTGTTTCGGAGAGGTTTCTAAGCGCCAAGACGGCCTATACTCATTTCATATACGTCGAAGATGATATTTTGCTGTCCTTCCAGAACTTCTGCTACTTCGCCCGTTATCGAGAAATGCTCAAGGAGAGAAGGCTGATACCGTCTTTCCAGCGCATCGAATACAACGACGCTGACAATCATCTCTATCTCGTTGATCAGGTCGGCGTGGTTGATTTTAACACGAGAAATCGCGTGGATCTGGATGGGTATGCCTTTGTCAACCTGGACTATCCATTTAACGCGATGTTCATCTTGGACCGCGAGCTCGCATTGGAATATGTGGAGGCGCCTTCGTTCGATCGCGAGCGAAGCAAGCTGGTTCGGCCAGAGTGGGATGTCGCTTGTCGCGCGGCGATGGGCTTGTGTTTTGAAAATCCCCCGGAGGGCTTTCTTGCTCGTTACGTATCACCCGTCGATCCGCGCGCCCTGATCACCCCATCTTGGTCCTGGGTTTATCACTTGCCCAACAACTATGCGAAGGATCGCCTAAAACCATTTGCCAAGACGCGAGTAGATCAGCAATTTAGGTCGGAAGCCGATGTGGTTTGCTGGCGTCCGCCTTCCAAGGTTGTTGAATATCTCGCGCTGATGCGAGGCGGGAAGCGCTCTAACGGGCCGGAGCTGTCATTGTGACTGTTATGAGCTAGCCCGCTTTTGCGCCCTCGTCAGTCGCGACTTGCCATCGGATTGCTTGCTGTACCAAATGGCGATCGCTCAATTGGCCCAGCATAATGTATTGTCGTGCCAGATAGTGGCGTAACAAGCCGAGGCTGAAGAAATTGAAGATCTTTGCTCTTCGCTCCATTCCGGAGATAAGGGCATCTGTGACTTTCAGGCCTGCATCGCTTAGAAGCTTGATCGCCGTATCTTCTACGAAGAATTTGAGATGAGTACGATCCAGAATGCCCGCTTCCTGATAATCGAAACGGCGTTGCAGCAGAAGAGGCAATGAAACGCTGAAGTGAGCTATATTCGGAACCGAAATGATAACGCGGCCTCCGGGATTCAGTGTCTTTGCCAGCCTTTGAAGGGTCGCGCTTGGATCAGGTAGATGTTCGAGAACATCGAGCAGGAGGATGAGGTCGTACTTCTTGAGCTGTGCGATGATTTCGTCCACGGAACCGACAATCGCCCGGTCAACGTTCCGTTCCAATTCGTCCAACAAGCCTGGATTGATCTCGACCCCAGTCGTTTTCGCGTTTGGGTAATAGCCCTTTAGCCATCTTAGCGTGGCGCCGGCGCCGGCTCCTACTTCCAATATGCTGCTACATTGCTTCGGCAAGAGCGGGTGAATTTCGCGTCGCACCCAGTGGAAATAGTCCATTTTTCGTTGACTCCAGAATGCTCACTACGCTTTTGGTCACGATAGAGAATCGGTCAGAAGACTTTCAGGAAAGTGTCTTCACCGGCCTATCGAGAGAAGGCGCTCTTGTTCTGCCATTGTCTCCATTGCGCTCCTCGAACACGGCATACCCGTTCCGGAGAGCTGGATTTTCGTTGGTCACGCGATGCCGTCCTTCGCTCTTCAGGCGTCTGTAGATATCATGAATGCGAACATTACTGACGTCATCGAGCAGGACGTACTTTGCCTCTCGTAACAATTCATACAGCGCTTCGTAGAAGCCGTCCTCCTGAACATGAGCAGAGCCATTAAGCAACAATAGGTCAAAGCTTATGACATTGTTGTCGTCCTTTATCCTCCTTATCGAGTTCCGGAACTGCTCTCCCATGTCGCCAAGATCAAGGTGGAGGGGCCCATACCATTTTACACAATCTTCGTCCGGCTCCGACGCGCCAACAATAGGACCTCCACTGCCTCCGTCTATTTTCAAGCACACCAGGTGGGATGTTTCTTCCCGTGCCCTGAACCCGGCTATGAGCGCTTGGGTCCCGCGCCAGCGCCGGTCCGCGCCTACGACCAAGGCCGCACCTATTTTCTCTCCGCGAGCAAGATCACGGATCAGTCCATAAAACTCGTCATTTCTGCTGCTCGAGAGATGATGGGGCATGAAGTATCCGTACCTTGCCTCGGCACCATAGAGGCCACGCTTGACCAACTGCTTGAGACCCGTCCGCATCTTGTAGGTGCGAAGCCGCCACTCAAAGTACCTTGTCTTCCCTTGAGGCGGTAAGATCCAGGAAGCATTGGAAAGTCCACCGGCGTTCACCTGCCGAATCGCGACATTGCAATTGCTCAGATCTGCCAATGCGGCACTGCCGCGGTTCAAATGGTTCCTTATCTGCTCCGCCAGATCATTTCGATTACATGCGGTAAGCATGTCGCACAGGCACGAGAACCACGCCTGGTCATTGCGTTGTGGCAGTTGGTGAATGCTCCGTCGGTGTTCTCGCCGGTCGCCAATGTCTGCAGGAAGCGCGATCTTTCGACCAGAGAGAACCGCCACTGAACGCCGAGCTCGATTCAATTCCTCATGGTCGAGCCAGGGAAATTGGTTGGCACATCTGACCGCTTTGGCGATGTCGTTCGAGCAGAGTGTTGCAATAATGAAGTACGCCCATTCAACGGGATCAGGATCTGCTGCTCTGTACTCGGAAAGAGTGAATTGGATTGGCTCGGAGATCCAAGAGAGCGCTCTCCTCGCATTGCCCTTGTGCAAGTCGCAAAGCGCAAGTCGTAACTTCGGTTCCGGCATCCACGGAATATATTGTGCACACTTCAAATAGAGGCGTTCTGCGCCTTCGTAGTTGCGCTGCGCGAGCAATCGGTCGCCCTGCTGCAAAAGACGTAGGTGTAAACCTCCGGGTACAATTCCTGCAACGTTGCTGGTGGGCGAAGCATCAACAAGCCGGAGCGGCTCGAACGGGCCGGGCTGAATGATCCTCTGGTGCGGTCGAGCTGCCTTGTTGAGCTCATACCATTGGAGGATCTGGTTGCGTTGCTTTATCGTGTGCGAGCTGTGAACTAAGTCGAACCCTGCTTGAACAATCGCTTCGAGTGCAACCTGGTTGTTGAACAGAAAGGATAGCTTATCCAACACGTCGTGCTCGTCGGCAAACACGCAATTGACCATGTCGATGAAGCCAGCGGCCTGGAGGGCTGGAGACGGCTCTGTGACCAAGCATGATTTGCAGGCGGGAGTCTCAAAATGCTTTCGGACGACTTCCTTTGCCAGTGTCCCGCAAGACGGTACGAACACGGACGCGTTCAACATTCGCGCATACGGTTCGCCAACCCTTATTTGTTGCTGCTCCCTCTGAGGTGCATAGCCAGGATGATTGCAAATCAAGGAAGAATAATTCTTGGAGATTAGGCGCATCATCCGCTGTCGCCAGGGATACAGAGCCGTGTTGTTGCCGGCGAAGAGCACTGGGATGCTCTTCCAGAGGCTATAGTCATGATAGAGGTCAGGATCGACGGAATTGGGCCAAATAAATAGGGAATCCGAAATGGCTGGCGTATTCTCGGCCGCCGCTGTTGCTATGGCGAAATACGTGGTGATTCCCAGATGCTCCATGTCGGACAAGAATCCTGCGCGGCCGCAGCAGAAGGCATCTGAATTGAGGAGGCCAAGTTTCGGAATGTGCGCGTTGGTGTGCGCGTTCCTTACCTTCGGGCGACGGCAAGAAGGAAACGGAACTCCGCCTTCGAAAAGCGTCAAATCCGGCTGGTGAACATCGCAGATGTGCGCATAGTCACAATCGTGATCTACAACTACGACATTGAAGAACTCTGAGAGACATTTGACGTGTTCTCTTTTGTGCGCCAGAAGAAAGGCAGGCAGCTCGTCGTCATATTTGTATTGAAAGAAGACTAGCTTAGGCTTTGGATCAAAGGTAGCCATCTGGTCCTCAGTTTTACTAGATTGCCGTATCGCAGTCCGGCGCGTTAACCTTCGGGCAGATCGTCGCGGACCCAATGTAGCGAGTGCGACGGCACGTGAGGGTGAGTGCGATGATCGGGATGCGTCCGTCGACGTATAGCCGCTGTTGCATAGATGTGCTGCCAGAATAGCCAGGATTGAGCAAAGTGCGATCGCAGCGCTCGGACGAATTCGTGGAGTGAGCAGCGGTTACCGGCATATTACCCTGGTGAGAGCGTTGGCAACGTAGCGCAGATCGTCTTCAGTCATTTGCGCGTAGATTGGAAGCAGGATCGAACGATCCTGCGCGAGTTCGGATTGGCGCAGTTGATGGCGGTGGGTTTCAGCGGCATAAGGCGCTTCCCGGTGCGCGCACATGATTCCACGTCGGGTCGCTATGCCCTGGTCGAGAAGTGTCTGCATCACCCCTTTTTGATCCAATCTATCGGGCAGGCGCACACAGTAGCTCTGCCAGTTGGATCTGGCCCACGCAGGCTCTGCTGGCAATCGCAGTCCCTCCAGGTTTCTGAGTAGCTCGGCGTATCCGAGCGCGACAGCGCGGCGCCGCGCGACCAATTCCGGAAGGCGCTCCAACTGCTTGCGGCCGATGGCGGCCTGTATATCGGTCATTCGGTAATTGTAACCCATGACGAGATAGTCTTCGAAAAGGACCCGCGGTGAGCCATGTCGCACCGTGTCCGGAATGCTCATACCGTGCTGCCGGAGCAGCCGGAACTTGCGGTCAATTTCCGGATCGGCGGTGGTCAACATCCCACCCTCGCCAGTTGTGATCACCTTGCGTGGGTGAAACGAGAAGCAGGCGATACGTCCATGCGGCTTACCTATCCGTTCCCATTCACCGCCTATTGAGATCTCACTGCCGGCCGCACAGGCTGCATCCTCGATGAGGGCAATCCCCCTGCGGTTGGCGATCGCCGTAAGCGCAGCCAAGTCGCAAGGAAGTCCCATTTGATGAACGGCGATAATCGCGCGCGTGCGAGGGGTTATTGCGTCCATCACCTGGGCGGAGTCGATATTGTAGGTCTCTGGATCGATATCCACGAAGACAGGGGTCGCGCCTTGGTATCGTATCGAGTTCGCCGTTGCGATGAACGAATGGCTCGCAGTGATAACCTCGTCGCCAGGGCCGATATCGAGTGCCGCCAGAGCGAGCTGCAGGGCCGTGGTGCAGTTTGAAACAGCGCATGCGAAGGGAGCGCCGACGAGAGCAGCGAATTCCTGCTCGAAGGCAGTCACCTGCGGACCTTGCGACACCCAGCCCGACAGGACGGCTGCGCGCGCCGCCTCTGCCTCTTCATGGGCCAGCAGCGGCAATGCGATTGGAATCACGACACAGCCGCCTGTCGCTGATTGCCAGCCGCGAGCTCGCGCTCGGCGCGCCACCACTTGACGAGCTCTTGCAGGCCCAGATCAAGCCCGGTGTTGGCCCGAAAACCCAGCAGGCGTTCGGCTTTTCCGGTTGAGGCCAGCCGGCGCGGCACGGGATTGATGGAACGCTCCGGCGCGAACTCCGGGAGCATTCCTTGCCGTCCCATCACCGATGCGAGCGCCGTCGCGAGTTGCACCAGGCTGGTTTCAGTGCCGGTACCTACGTTGAATACCTCGTCCGTCACGTTTGCCCTTGCTGCCAGAATATTGGCGCGTGCGACGTCCCGGACGTGGACAAAATCCATAGTCTGTAGGCCGTCGCCGAAAATGACCGGGGGGAGCCCGGACTCCAAGCGCTCCATCCAGCGGATCAGAACTTCGGTGTATCGCCCGTGGATATCCATGCGGCTGCCATAGACGTTGAAATATCGGAATGCCACATAGTCGAGACCGTACATGTCATTATACGCGCGCAGTAAGCCTTCGTTGAACGCCTTCGCGGCCCCATAGAAGGTCCTGTTGTTGTAGCAGTTCTGTCGCTCGCTCGTCGGAAAATCCTCCGCCATGCCGTAAACGGAAGCCGAGGACGCCGCGACGATCTTCTCGATGTCGTGCTTGATACACAGCTCCAGGAGATCGTAGGTGGCGTCCACCATTACCTCCTTGGCGAGGCGCGGCTCGGCCGCACAATGAGTGATGCGGAGTGCGGCCTGGTGAAAGACGATATCGGCAGCCTTGATCAAGGCCTCCATCAGCTTGCGATCGCGTATGTCGCCGTGAACCAGCCTCACCGGCCCCCGCCCGAGCGCACGCCGGAGATTTTCCGGCCGGCCTCTGACCATGTTGTCGAGGGCAACGATCTCGATGCAGCCCTCATCGCAGAGCAGATCAATGATGTGGGAGCCGATGAAACCTGCGCCGCCGGTGACCAGAACGCGTTTTCCCTTGAGATCAATCAAGACGCTCTCCTGTTGTGGGACCTTGTCACGAGACTCTCTGGATGCTCTGCTCGGTCGCTTACTTCGCTGGGCCGCAGTGCCGCGTTCCTGAGTGTGGAGGCAACCTCGACCACCTGTTCCGGCAGCAACTCTGGATAAATGGGAAGAGAGAGGAAATCGTTCGCCAGCATCTCGGTGACGGGAAGATCACCGGCACGATAACCGAGTTCTGCATAGGCCGTCTGCAGATGCACCGGAACGGGATAGTGGATCCCGGCGCCGATGCCGGCTTCACGCAATAGCGTCAGCGCTTCGTCGCGCCACGGCAATCTGACCGCATAGACGTGATACACGTGACGGGCGTACGGGGGCGGCTGGGGACGCGGGCATGGAAGATCAGACAGCAGTGCATTGTATCGCTCAGCGAGCGAACGACGAGCTTCCGTCCAGCGCTCAATGTAGTTCAGCTTGACGTTCAGTATCGCGCTCTGAATTTCGTCCATGCGATAGTTGTATCCGGGAATGACGTGATTGTATTTCGTCTCCTGTCCCCAATCCCTCAGCAGTGACACGCGGCGTGCCAATTCAGGCCGATCGGTTACGACGGCCCCGCCCTCGCCAAAGGCTCCAAGATTCTTGCCGGGGTAAAAGCTGAAGCATCCCAGATCGCCAATCGAGCCCGCGCGACGTCCGCGGTATTCCGCGCCATGCGCCTGCGCGGCGTCCTCGATGACGACCAGACCGTGACGACGCGCGATCTCCATAATGGGGTCCATGTCGGCCATCTGCCCGTGGAGATGAACCGGCAGGATCGCCTTCGTTCGCGGTGTTATCGCAGCCTCGATCGAACCGGGATGCATCGTCCATGTTACCGGGTCAACGTCGACAAACACCGGCCTGGCTCCGCTGTAGAGAATCGCTGCGGTTGTCGCGACGAAAGTCATGGACACCGTGATGACTTCGTCACCGGTTCCGACGCCCGCCGCCAGCAAGGCAAGGTGGAGCGCCGACGTTCCGCTGTTCACCGCGCAGCAATGGGCAGTCTTGCAATAATCCGCAAAGCGTTCCTCGAAGGCTGTGACCTCGGGTCCGAGCACAAAGTGCCCGCTACTGATGACCCTCGCGACTGCAGCGTCGATTTCTGGTCGGATTTGGACGTATTGGGCTTTCAGATCGAGAAATGGTATCAAGTTAATACCTTTCGATTTTGACATGGCAATTAATTAATATTAAAGCAATATTGAATTTAAATCAACTATTAAAGGTTGGTGTTTAATCGCTGTGGGGCAACGTGATACTGCTCACGGTTCGGGCCTTTGACCAAGATAGAATTCGAGCGGGCACTCCGGCCACGATCTCTCCTGGCGGAACATCCTTTGTCACCACCGCCCCGGCGCCGACCGTTGCTCCTGCACCGACAGTTACGCCACACAAGATCGTTGCGTTGGATCCGATGGATGCTCCCTTGCCGACATGCGTGCGTTGCAATATCCAGTCGGAGGATGCCTGGGTTCGGCCCTCTGCCGTAGTGGCCCTGGGATACTTGTCATTGGTGAACATGACGCCATGGCCGATAAAGACTTCGTCGTCGATGGTCACGCCCTCGCAGATGAAAGTGTGGGATGATATTTTGCAGCGCGCACCGATCGTTGCCCCAGTTTGGATCTCGACGAAAGCCCCGATCCCGGTCTCGTCGCCGACAGAGCAGCCATAGAGGTTGATTAGCTCCGGATGGAAGATCCTGACTTGCCTGCCGAGCTTTACGTCTTTTGCGACGGGCATCTCATCTCCAATATTGTCTAGGGCCTTATAGGGCCGAACGCGACGGTCGAAGTCTTGGTGCAGCACGCGCGAGGCCGACTGCCGCCTGGTGGACCTGATGCAACAGCGGGTGTCCGGTCAATATCAGCCCAAGGCTCCAGCAAAGAGCCGCAGCACACATCCCCAACACCAGGCCGGCAAGGGATGTCAGCATTCCGGCTTCCGTCAGAACGGCACAGCTGGCTACGCCGAACGTAGTTGCGGCGGTGACAAGGCCGCTCCTTGTCAACGCGCGAAGAACATCCATTGGCCTGAAGTGTAGATGCCGCCCGATAAAGTAGATCGCGACCGCAGCCTGAAACGGCAGCGTCAAGAGTGCGGATGAAGCGACAGCCTGTACACCGAAGAAAGATGCTCCCAAAATCACAAGAAGCGAAGGCGGTAGTGAGATGAGGGAGGAGATCAATGCATCCCGCACGCTTCCGACGGCTATGAGTATGGGATAGCTCAGGCATGCTGCAAAAAATGTCAGGTTTGCGACGCACAGGAGGCGCACTAGAGGTACGACCTCTAACCATGTCTCGCCCAGCCAAATTGCGATAATTGGCCGCGCCATGATCGCGACGAATATCAAGAATGGCCAATGCACGGCGGAAAGAAGCTCAATAGAGTCAAGGTAAACAGCCTTGAGATCTTCACCTGCCCGGCGTCTCGCGACAATCTCCGGCATGATCACGGGGGTCAACACCTGCGTCACGAGTTTGTCGAAGACCTGTGTCAAATTAATCGCGCGGCTATACAGACCGACGGATGCGAAGTCGAGAATTCGTGCAAGGAACAGCTGGGGGGCGAGGTTGTAGAAGACGTTGATTACGCTGACCCCGCTGGAATAAAAGCCGAAGCCGACGACCTCGCGATATTCGACAAGCGAGGGACGCAGTTGCCCAAAGTCACGATGACCAGCGAGCAGCGTCAAGGTCAGAATCACGTTTCCTGCAAAGGCTCCCCAGATCGGGGCCATGTAGCTGAATCCTGCCATCGCAAGTCCGATCGAGACCAGGGCAACCGCTGCTCCGGCGGCGAAGTTGCAAACGGCTAGCGTGCCGAATTTCATGTCTCGACGCAGCAAGGCAGAAATTATCCCAGAAATAGGTACGAGCAGAAAGTTCAGTGCTGATACTTCGAGGCCCTTCTTGAGATTGGCTTCGGCGAAAAGATCTGAGAGCGCACCCGCAAGATTAAATAGGAGAAGGGCAATCGCTGCCGAGATCCCGAGTGTGATCGTGAAGGCTGAGCGAACGTTTTCTGCAGACAGTTCGCGCTTTTGAATGAGATAGCTTCCTCCCCCGAACTCTTGGAAGGATGCTCCAATGACTGTCGTGACGGCGCCGACGACCGCATATACCCCAAATTCCGCCGGCGACAGCAGGCGAGACAGAACCGCGGTGGCGACAAAGAACAGCGCGACGCTGCCATAGCGATCGGCCGCAGAAAACAGGATGGAGCGTTGTACTGAATTCATCGCGGATCGTCGCTGTGGGTCGAGTGGAATGCCGTCCATCTAACGGGTCAGGCCGTCGCTCTCGTCTGTTCCCGGATCCAGCGCTGCTCCCGTTTCAGAAGGATCGGCTTTCCGTGCTCGGCGATCGAGCGCGATGCAGCCTCCAGGACCTCGATCACCCGCAGTCCAGACATGCCGCACGAAATCGGCACCGCGCCGCTATGCACACAATCGACAAAGTGGTCGACTTCGATCTGAAGCGCTTCATTGGGAGAGACGTGAGGCGCCCACATATCGCCAGCTCGATATCCGATCCGCAGTTGATGGGCATTGTCGGAGGGGCCGTCGACGGTGATACCCTTATCATACACTTTGATCTTTTCGGTCGGTTCAAGATCGTCATAGACGATCATCTTCTTGCTGCCTCCGATGAACGTCTGGCGGACCTTGATCGGCGAGAGCCAGTTGACGCTCACGTGGGCCACGCATGCGCTATCGAAAAACAAAGTGATGTGGGCCATGTTTTCGGGAGAGCCGACCACATGGCATGACCCAGTAGCTGAAACCGCGACGGGCTCTTCATCCAAGATATAGTGGATGATCGAAAGGTCGTGCACGGCCAAGTCCCAGATCACGTTAACGTCGCTTTGGAACAGGCCGAGGCTCGAGCGGATGCTGTCGTAGTAATAGACGTTGCCAAGCTCCTGCTTGAGCAAGAGCTCGCGGATCTTCTGCACGGCGGGTGTGTAGAGAAAGGTATGATCGACCATCAGCGTTAGACCGCGCTCGGCCGCCTCATCGATCAGACGCCGGGCCTGATCCGAACTTTGTGCAAACGGCTTTTCCACCAGCACGTGCTTGCCGGCCTTGAGGGCCGACAGGGCAAGTTCATAGTGAGTATGAACCGGCGTTGCGATGGCAATTGCATCAACGGCTGGGTTCCTCAGAAGATCGTGATAAGAGGAGGTCGTTATTATGCTTGGATACAGGCGCTTGCTAGCCTCAAGCTTCTTCGAGTCGAGGTCACTGAGGCCGACCAGGTGCACCTTGGGATGAGACGCAAAATTGCGGACGAGGTTTGGTCCCCAGTAGCCATATCCAATAACGCCGACGCCGACGGATCCATTTGACATCTCGAGTACCATTTCTCTCTATGTATGTTGGCAGCGTCTCATCTGAGTTCAGGTGAAATCAGACCTAGAATTCGATGAGAAGGCGAATGGGGAGGGGGTGCTTGTCGCGTTCCGGACGGGACGCGCCCGCCGCGGGGTTGCTCGCCACGTGACCAAGTCGCTCTGAGGAGCGATGATTGACTATGCCTTGTGAAAGAGCATTCAAAATCGTGCAAAGTGGGTATATTCATCAGGCGCTCACCCGTCTCTCTCAAAAATCGACGCGCTGAAAGTATATCGTAGCAAACTGGAAAGTCATATTTAATTCTGTTATTCTGCCTAATAATAAAATATTTCGGAACGGGGCTATTCGCGTGCGAAATGTGCTTCGGACTGGTAACATTTGACCGTTGGCTCTCACTGAATCTCAGTTTTCGCAGCAGTCATCGCGTCGGCGGGTTCGTGCGCGTGTTCGGAAGCTGTTCTCCATTGCGCGGTTGATATTAATATGCAGAGCAGTCTGATTTATCGTTGATTTAAACGTGCGGCTGATTTAAATGCTCGTAGGTTGGCGGCATGTGCTCTCTTGGATGTTACGGACTGAGCGAAAAGCAGCCAAGAGGCTTGCTCCTGCTGCCTCACATCTGATCCATTCCGACCAGGCCAGCAATGATCTCGATCATCGTCCCAGCTCACAACGAGAGTTCTGTAATTGCTCGGCTGTTGGGCCAATGGGTCAGCAATCTGGCCTCTGACCAAATCGGCGTGGTCGTTGTTTGTAACGGGTGCACGGACGACACCGCGAACGTCGCTCGCCGCTTCGGTTCAACTGTCCAGGTTGTCGAAACCGATACCGCAAGAAAAACACACGCCCTTAACGTCGGCGATCAGGTCTCGGGCGCATTTCCGCGGATGTACGCCGATGCCGATATTGTTATTACCCTCGATGCCATTCAAGCTCTCGCACGGCGCCTGGAGAAGGGTGACGTTTTGGCGGTAGCGCCAACGGCTAATATCGATCTGACGGACTGTTCCTGGCTCGTCCGCGAGTACTACGGGATTCGATCGCGGCTGCCTTCCTCGCGCGAAGGGATCGGTGGTTCCGGCGTCTACTTCTTATCTGAGGCGGGGCGCAGGAGGTTCGGGCAGTTTCCAGACGTCATTGCTGATGACATCTATGTTCGCCTTCAATTTAAAGCGGAGGAACGCGAGACGCTCTCTCACGTCAAATCGACGGTATTTCCCGCGCGCACAATCCCGCAGCTTATCGCTGTCAGAAGTCGCACCTACGCCGGGGTACTTGAAATCACCCGTCGCTTCCCCGAGCTCTCGGTGAACAGAAGCGAAACCAACGATCGAACGCTCATTCGACTATTCAGGGAACTACGCCTGTGGCCGGGATTGTTGATCTATTGCTATGTCAATATTCGTGCTCGATTCCGAGCGGTAAGGTTTTCTCGTGTCCAAGCGGCCGAGTGGCAACGAGATGACACTTCACGTCGAACGTTGTCCGCTGGTTCGCACTCATGAGCTCTGTGGATAAATCGGTCAGAATAATGAAAGACCCTGGAGGGCCTTTGTACGGCCATCCGTTTGCTGCATCTATAGGGAATAAAATGATTCAGAGCCACATCTCCGGTAGCCGGGCAGGGCGGCGAATTGCATTCGCCACAATCGGCGATGCGCGCGATGTCAGATTCTGGTCCGGCACCCCGTTTCACATGTCGAAATCGCTGTCGAGCGAAGGTCATGAGGTGGTCCATATCGGTCCCCTGAGCGCACCAATTTTCCCTCTCTACAAGGCGTATTCAAGAGTTTGCCGTACCGTTTTTCGGCAAGGATTCTCTCCGTTCCATGCGGGGCGTGTGGTTGCACAGTACGCAGCTGACTCGCAGCGGAAAATCCGCGCGGCCTCGCCCGATGTCGTCTTCGCACCCGCTGGCTCCAGCTTCGCATGGGGTGTACCCAAAGGCGTTCCCCTCGTCTATGCGTCCGACGCGACTTTTCGGCTCGTTGAGAACTATCATCCAAACTATCGAAACTTGTCGCGCGCTGCTCGAGCCATCGCTGAACGCCTGGAACGCAACACGATTGCGCGTGCCGATCTGATACTCTACCCGTCGGAATGGGCAGCCGAATCCGCCATTAGAGATTACGGCGCCGACCGCGCGCGGGTGCATGTCATTCCCTGGGGCGCCAACCTCAAAGAGACACCCGACCGTGACTCTGTGCTTGGATATCGTACGCCTGGTCCGTGCCGGCTCCTTTTCATCGGTGCCAATTGGGAAGAGAAAGGCGCGGACGTCGCGATCGGGACTCTCGCTGAACTAAAGGGCAGGGGCGTAGAGGCGGAGCTCGTAATCTGCGGATGCACTCCGCCAAAGCCTGTCACCCAGGATGGCCTCACGATCATCCCTTACCTCGATAAGAATGATCGTGATCAGCGCAACCGGCTGGATCAGCTCTATCGCGACGCCGATTTGTTTCTGCTGCCGACCCGGGCAGACTGCTACGGTATCGTGTTCTGTGAAGCGGCGGCCCATGGCGTGCCCAGCATTGCCCCGGCCACTGGTGGCGTCTCCTGCGCTATCCGCGACGGCGAGACTGGCATCTTGTTGCCGCCAAATGCCACGAAGACGGACTATGCGACGATCATCCTCGAGATTTTTGCGAACCCCGACCGGCTCGCCCGCCTACGACGATCGAGCCGGGACGCCTTCGATGCGCGTTTGAACTGGCAGACCTGGGGCCGGCGAGTCTCAGATCTGATACAAACTCTATGATCGTCTTGAATTATCACGAGCTGGTGGAAGCCTCGCCTCCGAATGCGTGGTGTCTGACTCGCGAATCATTCAATGCGCATCTTGCACTTTACGAGGACAGGCTGGTCTCCCCTCGGAGTTTTCTGCAGCGGTGCACCGATCCGAAAGCCAGCGGCACCGGCGCGGTCCTCCTCACTTTCGACGATGGATTTCTTTCGGACTACACGCTTGCGTATGCACGTTACCTGAAGTCCGGCCGGATTCCCGGCTTCATGTCCTTTATTCCGGTGGATTTTGTGGGGGCACCGGGACGGATGAGCTGGGATATGATTCAGGAGCTTGGCAGGAGTGGTGTCACGATCGGCTCACACGGCATGGGCCACGTCGATCTGACTATCATTCCGGACGTGGAACTCGAGCGCGAGCTTAAGGTTTCGAAGTCAATGCTGGAGGATCGCCTCGGGCAAGAAGTCACTCTTTTCGCTTTCCCATACGGGCGATTTTCTCGGCGAGTTTGGGACGCGGCTTTGAGAGCTGGCTATACGCATCTCTTCACAATCCAGCTTGGGAATCATCGCGGATTCGAACCTTTTCTCTATTCCCGCCTGTGCCTGACGAACAACATGGATGCGGAGTATATGCGCAGGCACTTGCTTGATCCGACTGCTATGCGCAGCCTTGCCTGGAGGGTCAGCACAAAGCTAGGACTCTATCGCCAATTGATGCGCTGGCGTTATCGATAGCGTATCACTACCACTCGCTTGACGAGCGTTCTTGGTGCCGGCACGACAATCGACTGAACTGCTTCGTACCGTGCAACCCCATCACCAAGGGGTCTGCCGCAGCATGTACCGGTGGCGCAGATCGAATGCTCGAAAGGTCCTTTGCGCGCTTTTGGCGTTTTGACGAGGGGCCGACCGAATTCAAACCTGGAAATACGAGATCATTTAGCCTGCCGAGGATGGGGCGCCGAACTGTGATCGTTTCGCGCCGGAGAGGCTCCGTTGAAAACAGCTTCGTAAGCCGCCATCAATTTAGGTTCTTCATGCTCCCACGATAGTTCGTCGTGGACACGCTTTTGTCCGTACAGGCCCATATCGCGGCGACGAGAGGGGTCATCAATGAGTTCAAGGATCTTGTCACCAAAATCAGTCGTGTCGGTGTTACGCGCATAGAGAGAAGCGGACAGGGCGGACACTCGTCCCTCGGCCAGATCGAACTGCACGATCGGCTTGCCAAGCGCCATGTACTCCATGATCTTGTTCATGGTCGACATGTCGTTCATTGCGTTGGGCCGATCGGGATTGACGCAGACATCTGCGGTAGAGAGTACCTTGAAAAGCGTCGTGTCGTCGATCCTGCCGGTGAAGGTGACAAAGTCCGAAAGTTGCATTCGGGCAGAGGTCTGTTTGAGCTCCTCAAGGCTCGGTCCTGCGCCCATAATGACGAATTGGATATCGGTGCGACGGCGTGCAGAGGTGATGTGTCGAACCGCCTCGAGCAGAAGGTCAATGCCTTCCTGCTCCCCGATCACACCGACATAGGCAACCAGATGTGACCGGCCATTGCGCCACGTGTGGTCGGGAGCGAGCTCACGCACGCGCGCGAGGTTGGGGCCGGAGCGGACAACAAACACCCGGTCGGGCTTCATCCGTCCGCGTTGGATGGCGACGTCGGCGTATGATCGGTTGGTAGCGATCGATATGTCAGCCACACTGAAAGTCATTCGCTCGAGAAAGACAAGGGCCTTCCAAAGCAGTCCGCGATGTCCGAATTTCGCCTCGAAAAGCTCGGGATTGAGATCGTGATGGTCAAATACGAACTTCTTGCCGAACAAGTACTTGTAGAACGCGCCGACAAGAAAAATGAGATCTGGCGGATTACAGGCGTGAATCACGTCGAAACCCCGCGACCACAATACCTTGAGCGAATAGGCGAACTCCCACCATAGCGCGCTGCTGTATTCAGCGAGGTAGCCAATCTTGCCCCGGGCTTCGATTGGCAGCGGATGGCGGTAAACTTCGATGCCGTCAATCGATTCGTACGCAGCTTCTGCGAACGGACCGCGGGGACAGATCACTGTCACCTCATAGCCGGCTCTGTGCAATGATTGCGCCTCCGCCCAGACCCGGCGATCGAATGGAACGGGGAGATTTTCCACAATGATCAAAATTCGTCGCCGGTGCATGTGGCGCGTGACGTCAACTATCGATGTCAAGGTCATGATGGTCGTCCCCGCGACCTACCAACATATGCCACGATAATCACTTCCGGTCTCCTTTTCCGGCGTGATGCGCACGAGATCGATGATTATTTTGTCGTGGCCCTTCAACATCGATGAGTTCTTTAGAAACTCCTTGCGGTTTCCCACAACGATAACCTCGGCAAAGGAGGCGAGGTCGCTCATTTTCTCTCGAAGAAGACAGGCAATGTGCGGCAGGCGACTCGTCAGGTGCTCCCTGTTGACCCCCGTGAGTCGGGACAGGCGAATGTTCGAATCATAGATCGCGAGCTGATAACCGCGGCCGATCAATCTTTCAGCAACTTCGAGCATCGGACTGTAACGCAGATCGTCGGTGTCTGGCTTGAAGCTCAATCCGACGAGCCCAATACGCCGTTTCCCGGTCGCCGCAACAAGTTGGAAGGCACTTCGAATCTGGTTCTCATTCGCTTGCATCACGGCATCGAGCAACGGCGTGTCAATATCGGCATCTCTTGCGGCGTGGCGCAAGGCGCTCACGTCCTTCGGCAGGCAGGATCCGCCAAATGCAAACCCTGGCTTGAGGTACGCTGGCGAGATATTCAGCTTCTTGTCGGCGACCAGGACGTTCATGACTTGGTGGCTGTCGACGCCCATCGCCTTGCAGAGCAACCCGATCTCATTTGCGAAGCTGATTTTCGTCGCATGCCAGGCATTGTTTGCATATTTGACCGCCTCAGCACCGCGAATTGATAGAATGCGAGGAGTTGCCGAAAATTTTGCGTGAAGGTCCAGAAGTCGCTGGAGCGTCAACGGGTCGTTGTCTACGCCAATAACAATCGTTCCTGGATCATCGTAGTCGGCGATAGCCGTTCCTTCTCGCAAGAATTCGGGAAGATAAGCGACCCCGAAATCTTGACCCGCTCGTTTGCCGGACGTCTGCTCCAGGATGGGCACGACGATATTCTCCATCGTGCCTGGCAGAAGGGTTGAGCGCATTACCACGCAATGAAAGTTTGTCGCATTTCGGAGACTTTCTCCAATCTGCTGCGCCACCCGGCTGACAAATGATGTCTCCAGAGAGCCATTGTCCCGCGAAGGTGTTCCGACGCAGACCAGTGAAATGTCCGTCGATGAGGCGGCGTCCAGACAATGTGTGGTTGCCTTCAGGCGACCGGCACGGACAGTGGAACGGATACGTTCGGCAAGCCGCGGCTCGACTATGGGCGGCAGCCCTAGGTTCAGACGATCGACCTTATTTTGATTGACATCGACTGCAAGCACGTCGTGGCCGTCTCGCGCGAGACAGGCTGCAGAAACGGTGCCGACATAGCCGATTCCGAAGACGCAAATCCTGAACTTGCTTGTGCTGTCCAGGCTCGTCGCTTCTTTCTTCTCTAAGGTGAGGCTGTCCCATGCGGAACGGGAACGACGATCAACATACGTGTCCATGGCTCTCTCGAGAACTTCAATTCGTTGACGATATATTAATTGCTATATATATATTTAAATATAAAGCGAATAGCAAATCATAATGAGAGGCGGATTTAAATATTGTTGGTGGGCCAATCTGGTCGCTATGCCGAAGGTCGGGTGGCCGCGGCCAGCGACGGCAGTAAGCGCCGTTTGAGCTTATTTTCCAAGGGAAGCAGAAGCTCTTGCGGCCGGCCCGCACGTTCGCCTTTCCATGTGGCTGGTTGGCTTGATTGAACTGATTTAAATCGACGGCGCCCCTTGTTCTCCCCGGTGCGGTCTATTAATAATGGAATTAAATGCGGTGGTGCCATGGTGGGCCACGCCGCCACTTTGCGGATGGACGATCATGATAAGCCTTGCAACAGGTGGGTCGCGTGAGGTCGTAGGCCCGCTGGATTTCGCGGTTGGCGGAGCCGGGGCGGTGCGGCTGGGCCGGAACCCCAAGGTCTCCTTGCTCATTCCGATCTTCGTTTTCGCCTTGGCTATGCCGATGCATTTCTACATCGGCCCGACACGCTTGTCGCCCTACCGGCTGGTCCTGGTGGCGACTTTCATTCCGTGTTTGATCGCGTGGTTATCTGGATCGGGCGGGCGAATACGGCTGCCCGACATCTTGATGCTTCTGGCGGCGACATGGGGCGCGGCCATATTGGTGGGCGTACACGGCATCGAGCAAGGTCTGCAATCAGCGGGCATATTCGTCATAGAGACCTTCGGGACATTCCTTTTTGCGAGACGCTACATTCGAGATGTTTTTGCGTTCCAGCGTATGGTGAGCTCTCTGGTGCTCATGGTCCTATGTCTTCTGCCATTCGCTGTTTACGAGAATGTCACGGGCTCGCCGATCTTGATTCAATTGTTCGGCAAGGTATTTTCCGTTTACAATGTCGCTGGGAGTGAACCAAGGTTTGGACTCAGAAGAGCCCAGGGCCCGTTCGAACATTTTATTCTATTTGGGGTCGTTTGTTCGAGTGTCTTCGCCTTGAGCTTTTATGTGTTTGGTTCGCGCGCCCGCCGGGGAGGGCGGCTCGTCACGGGTTTTGTGACAATGGCGGTATTCTCCTCACTTTCTGCCGGTGCTCTCCTATCGGTCGTCGTCCAGTCCATCCTGATTGGTTGGGATAAGGTCACAGCAAGCGTAGCGCGACGTTGGGGAATATTGGCCACAGTGGTGACTGCTGCCTATTTTCTTGTGGATTTGAACTCCAATCGTAGCCCTTTCACCGTCTTTATTTCGTATCTGACTTTCAACGCAGATAACTCCTATATGCGCGTGCACATCTGGCATTTCGGGATGCAATCAGTAATGCAGCACCCGATATTTGGAATCGGCTTTAAGGATTGGGAACGTCCCGAGTGGCTGGGCGGCAGCATGGATAATTTCTGGTTGGTTACTGCCGTGCGCTACGGTGTTCCCGGCTTCTTGTTCATCGCCGGAGGCCTTCTATCGGTTTGCCTCGGTCTGGGACGGCTAAAAAACCTCTCGTTCGACGTAGCGCAGTGCCGAAAGGGACTTGTCGTTACCCTTTGCGGGCTGGCCCTCGCCAGTTGTACGGTTCACTTATGGGATGCTCCTTACGTGCTGTTGGTGTTTCTGCTCGGCAGCGGCATGTGGATGTTTGAGCCGCGCAATTGGGGCTCTCCCGCCCCCTTGCTTTTGCAGCGTGGCTCGTGCGGAGCTACGGAAGCGCGTAGCAACCGACCGCCTGCCAGGTGGCGTGGTCGCGTAACTACGCATCAACATCCGCTCACGGGGAAAACGTGACGAGCGCTTCGGCGGCCGCAATCCAGGGGATGCTCCGTCAACAAGAAGAGGCCGGTGTGTGTGGCCGGCCTCGTAGGGAAAGAGATCGAAGCTCCGCCAGAACGGCGCCTATGGCCGCGGGATGAGCTGTCCGAGGACAAGTTTATCTCCCTGCCAGCTCGCCCAGCGTACGTTCTCCCATTGCGCGATGTTGATGCGTCGTCCGCTGACCGCATCGAACAGGAAAGCGCCATAGCGGAAGGAGCCACGCACGAAATAGACATTCTTTAGGCTCACCGAGGACCCTCCGTCTGCCGGGATACGGAGTCCGTGATTGCCCCCCTCGAACAGTACGTTCTCGAAGACGTGTGAGCCTCGCCAGTTATCGGCCGACCAGTAACCCGCAGTCGTGGCTCCGGCCAGCTTGAATGTCGAGTTCTTGATTGTGACCGTGCCAGTGGAGCCGGGGGAGTAGCACTGCAAACCATCGGCGTGATCGCCGCCGACCCCAGTAGCCGCGATATAGACCCAAGTCAGCTTGATGTCGCCGCTGATGCACCGAACTCCTTCTCGCGATTGAATGCGAACCCGCGTGAGGCTACAGGAGCCACCGCAGGTGATCGTCGGCTCCCCCGAGTTCTCAACGATTGACAAGTCGGTTACGGACGATTCCGGCGACAGTGCGATACGACTCGTGCCGCTCGCGACGTTCGCATAGACCGGATCATTGAAGCTTAACGGAACGCCGGCCGAGTTCTCCGCCGGCTCAGGCATCGGATCGGGCATCGCGGCAGGAACGATCGTTCCGCGACCCGTTGCTGTGGCGCGATAGCTGCCGGGGTGAATCTCGAACTCTTTGCCTGGCGCCGCTAAGGCGCCGCTTCTGCAGGGCTCCTGCACGCCACTAGCCTGGGGGGCGCTCGAGAATAATGCGCCCCCGGGATCAAGGCACGTCAAATTCGCAGTTTCAATTTGGGTCGAGGAAACGGTCGGCTGGACAATAACGGCCCCTACTGGCAAGAGGGTCAAGGTAATAAAGTAACGCATAGAAGCTCTCCTAAAGCGAACTTCTCCCGAATCTCTGCCCATCCGAACCAGCGCAACGCTTCGGGAAGAATCTCCGTTGGTGAGGAACGCCCCATGCAGGCTGCTTGCGGGGCATGCCGCGCGCTATCACAGAATAGCTCATAAACGGGCTGCTATCGAGAGCCTGATCTGGGTATCATGGAGGTGCGTCAATTCCGACGCTCTGGGAACGAGTTGATCTTGGAGCCGAGCGGTACTCACGGAGTCGCTGATGGGCGACCCAACTCTTTTGCAATGATGGGCTAGTTCGCCGCTGAGACTTTGAACATCAGCGTGATGCGCAAGAGCGGGCATAGGCGCGAGATGCCTCGAGCCACGTGTGGGATAGGACCGGGAAATCTCACAAGTCGATTCGGCTTGGGGTATACTGCGCACAGCAGATCATCCCCGCCTTCATTGAAGAACAGCGTCTCGCCAGCCCAGTCCGGGTTCCAATGCAGATGTGGGTAATACAGCAGCGTATGGTGATCGGCCGACATCGAATCCTTGTGCACGCCGCCTTCGGCACCGAATGGATAACCGTTGGCATAGCAGCGCACCAGCCGCGACGAGCCGCGCACTTTCTGCCACATGGCCTCAACCAGTGGATATTGGCTCAGTTCATTCTCGGTCTGCGCATGTCGCTCAAGCCCTGCAGTCGGTACTTCCCAGAACCCGGCAAAGTGCTTGAACCAGTAACGGCTAGCGTCGTTGCCCATATGTGAACGCGCGCCGTAGACCCAGCCCGGGCCTTGCAAGAACTCATATATCTGCTCTTGCTCGGACTTGTTCAGGTAGTCGTCTATCAGTTCCACATCCGCGGCGCTGTACTGGCGCGCTTGGGATTGGAATGCTGTTGAGTTTCTTGACATCGTTCCCTTGGATGACATTGCGCGTACTCAGCCCGACGAACGCTAGTAGAGGACATTATTAGGTGAAGCGGGATTATGGTGAAGCGGGGCGCGCCCATGTCAGAACCAGAATTCACCGCAACAGGTGTCTGTTCGAGAATTGCGGTTCTCCATGGGCCCATGAATATGTGGCCAATTGCTTAGCGCGCCTTGGCGTTGCAACGTGGGGAACTCGCGGTATCGTCATTTTAAAAACCCTCACCGGTCCTACGTCTCAGGGGTAGCGAGGCAGGTAACCAGACGCATTTCTCCGAAGCAATGGACCTGCATTGAACGCGGCTTTCGATCGAACCAGAGCAGAAGCTGCGATTCATTGATGCTCCGGGAAGATGGCTGTTATTCGAGGCTGTTTCCCATTTGACGTGTGTGCATAACTGCATCAATCTTCAATTGATCGTACTTTCGCATTTTTTGATAGAAAATCAAAGCATGAATAATGAGTTTGTCAAACTTGTCGGGGCGACACTTTTCTATTTGACTTCATCAATTGCCGTGGCGCCGGCGCCTATTTACCGGAGCGTCGGGCCGATGTTCTTGGTTGTGATCCACAGGAGTCCTGCGTCTCAGGGCTGGTGGCGATCAACAGCAGGCAGGCGCGTGAGCAGATCGCTTTTCTTTCTGCAGGGCGGGGCCGCTCTCTTGCCCGATTGCACGTTGTGGGTCTCAGCATCTATTCTGGGACGGGCGCTTGCTCGGAAGCCGCGTTCGAGCATGTGCAAGCCGCCAAGTGGGCAATGGTCGCCCGTCAGCATCGACAGAAAATGAAAATGCGGTAGAGCCATGTCGACCTTTAGCTCCAAGCTTGCCATCATAATCGTCTCATACTGCAATGCTGCCGATGTCGATCGTTGCTTGAAGTCGCTTGCTCGTTCGGATTGGGATCATTTCGACGTCTTCATTTGCGAAAATGGCGGGGAGGCAGCCTACCGGAAATTGCTGGCTGCGCTCGCGGGACCGGACCGAACGTTGCAAAGAGCTTCGGATGAGGATACTCTTGACCGGCCACAGAAGCGATTGGTCGCAGTGGCAAAATGCCGATTTCAGGATCGCACGAATACTGTCCGAGTTGGGCTCGCAATTGAGAACCTCGGTTACGGAGGCGGCGTAAATGCGTGGCTCGAGCCGTTGCGCGGTGTTCCCGGCTGGAGTTCAGTGCTTGTCCTGAACCCCGATACCGAAGTGGATAGCCGCGGTCTGTCCGAATTGATTGCCAAGTCTGCCGAGGGATTCGGCATGGTGGGCGGAAGCCTGGTCTTTCACAATGCCCCCGAGAAGATCATCAACTACGGACTGCATTGGTCTCGAACGACAGGCCGCGTTGTTGCCGTAGGAAGAAATGCGCCGATTGGTAGTGCCCCCTCCGTCGAAGATCTTGGCCGGATCGATGCGGTAAGTGGAGCGTGTGTTCTGGCAACGCGAGCGTTCGTCGAAGACGTCGGTCTCATGGCTGAGGACTATTTCCTTTACATGGAAGATCTCGATTGGGGACGGCGGCGCGGAAAGCACCGCATCGGCTTCGCGAGCAAAGCCATCATTCGCCACATTGGCGGAACGACCATCGGATCTGCCGTTGCTCCCGAGAAACGCTCGCATCTCTCGATTTATCTGTCTGCCCGTAACGGAATTCTCTATGCGCGGCGCTTCGCCGGATGGCGCTGGATCTGCCATTTCGGAATCGGACTGTTGTTCGCAGCGCGATATATGCTCAAAGGTTCCGTGCCGGCCGCGAGAGTTGCTTTCTTGGGTTTGCTGGACGGCGCAAAAGGCAAGACAGGGCGGCCTGATGCGATGCCCGGCGCGCAAGAGCTCGGTTGATCGGGGCGACGATCCCGCCGAGGTCCCACCGGATTTTGCCCTGCCGGCCGGTGGCGTTCGGCGAGTTGACTACTCGGCAATATTGAAAATCGCGTTTGGCTCGTCGATTATATTTTGTCTGGTTCGATGGGATTATCGTCGCAATATTATTAATTCGTTCTCGGGTCGGGTTGGCCTCCAATAGGGTTTTGTCGAGCGGCAGATCGTCGGTTCAAATGGCGAAGAAGGTCCTGTCGAGCAATCATCTCGCGACGGGAGGGCTCGGGCGGCCCAGTATTCCTAGGTATAGTTTGATATTCTTGGCGTAACTGTTGAAGCCGAGTTGATCCTTGAGTTAATTAAAGAATCCCGGACGTATTGAATTCCTGGGCGGTGAGAATTTGGCTAGGTTGGCTGGGAATTACCTTGGGTGGGCCGTCGTGTCGTCGCAAAAAAGCCTCCGCCCGTCGTGAAGACGAACCCAACGGCGCTGCGCTAGCAGAGTCGCACTTGGGGTATCGTCGCTCGGGGAAAGTTAAATTGGGCGCGTGCCACCGACAACCAATCGAAGTTATCAGGAGAAAATTGAATGGCAGCCATTCCTCTGAGCTGGAATGACCCGATGTTTAGCGGCAATAACACTTCGCAGGCAGTCACTCTGCAAAATGGCGCAACGCTTTCGAACACGAGCATTACCGACACCGGGTCTGTTGCGTCAGTCATGGGCAGCGGCTCGTTCACCCTCGACGAGGTTCGAATTAATTCAAGGGAAGGTGTGCGCATTGCGGGGGGCGGGGATATAAAAATCAACAACTCCTACATTGAAACTACGGGAATATCGGGCGATCACGCCGACGGTATTCAGGCCTATTCCCCCGGCGCCACCGGAAGTTTGACGATCACAAATTCGACGATCGTCTCGCACGATGCTAACGCAACCGCTGGTGTGTGGGTTGCAGACGGTTACAGCGGAACGTTCACTTTCAATAACGTCGTGTTCGAGGGTGGCCCGTTTGGCCTTCGTATTGCGGCGGATGCGGACGATTGCTACGTAGCCCTCAAGGACGTGTATTTTGTAGGCCCATTTAGCGGCGACGACTTTCTCTTTCAGCAGGTCAATGCGAAGATCCACATCACGGAGTGGGACAATGTACGCTCCGCTACTATCGTGAATGGTCAACTCGTCCCGGGTGATCTCATCGCGCCCCCTCTACCTGTCGAAGGGTCGACCGCGCCCACCGCGCCGACGACGCCGACCGCACCGGGTGCGCCCAATATCGCGTCGTTCTCGACCGATAGCGGCACCGCAGGGGACAAGATCACCAACGACAATACCATCGAGCTCAAGGGTGCCGCTGCTGCCGGCAGTACCGTCAAAATCTACGACGGTGCGACCCAAATCGGTTCGACGACTGCGAACTCGAGCGGCAATTGGGACTACATCACAAATGTCCTGACTGACGCCAAGCATACGCTCACCGCAACGGCGACCAACTCGTCGGGGCAGACCAGCGCGGCATCGTCTGCGCTGGCAGTCACCGTCGACACCAAAGCGCCGACCGCGCCGACCATTGCCAGTCATACGGTGAACAGCGCCAATCAGGCGGTGATGTCGGGCAATGCCGAAGCGAGCAGCGTCGTAAAGGTGTTCGACGGCACGACCCAGATCGGGACCGCAACGACCAACAGCAGCGGCGTGTGGGCCTATACCACCGCCGCCCTTGCGGCCGGTTCGCACAGCCTCACCGCGAAGGCAATGGACGTGGCGGGTAATACCAGTGTGGCGTCCACCGTGGTAACGGCCAGCACCGGTACCTCGACATCCCCCACTACACCGACGTCCCCCACCACGCCGACATCGCCAACTGCTGGCACGGTGATCGAGTCGGCCGGTGCGACACGTCTCGTGGAGAGTGGTGACAAATACTACCTCAACAGCAGCACCGGGACGGGCCCGTCCCTGAAGTCTCACGGCGTGGATTTTGTCGACGGGTCAGATGGCACCTGGGCGCCGATTGGTGCCGAGAAGACTGCCACGGGCTATGAGGTTGTCTGGAAAGAGGCGAGCACGGGTCAGTACACGGCGTGGAACACCGACAGCAACGGCAACTACGTCTCCCATGTCAGCAGCCTGACCGGCTCCACGTCGGGCGGCTCGGTGTCGGGGACGAACTCGGGCCTTAAGTCGCTCGAGACGACCTTCCACCAGGATCTGAACGGTGACGGGCAGATCGGTGCTACCAGTTCGACCACACCGACGTCGCCAACGCCAACTGCTGGCACGGTAATCGAGTCGGCTGGTGCAACACGTCTCGTTGAGAGTGGCGACAAATACTACCTCAACAGCAGCACGGGGACAGGCCCCTCGCTGAAGTATCACGGCCTGGATTTCGTTGATGGGTCAGATGGCACCTGGGCTCCCATTGCTGCGGAAAAGGTGGCGACGGGCTATCAGGTCGTCTGGAAGGAAGCGAGCACCGGCCAGTACACGGCGTGGAACACCGACAACAACGGCAACTACGTTTCCCACGTAAGCAGCCTGACCGGCTCCACGTCGGGCGGCACCGTGTCGGGTACGAACACCGGCCTTAAATCGCTCGAGACGAGCTTCCATCAGGATCTCAACGGCGATGGGCAGGTCGGTACGTCGAGCGTTGCTGCGTCGTCCACGAGCACCACTTCCCTCGCTGCGACTTCGAGCTCGACGAGCAGCAACGTACAGACGAGCACGTCAGGAAATGACGCCTTCGTTGGCACCACCAAGGCCGACACGTTCTCGTTTGCTGCGAATTTCGGCAACGATGTCATCAAGGACTTCACTGCCAGCGGACCTGCTCACGACACGATCCAGTTCAGCAAGAGCGTGTTCGACAGCTTTGCGAGTGTTCTTTCCCATGCGACCCAATCGGGTCAGGACGTCGTCATCGCGACGGGGGGCGATACGCTCACGCTGAAGAACATGAAGGTTGGTTCGTTGACCAGCCAGGACTTCCACTTCGCGTAAGGTGCGGGCGTCCACACCGCGTAGTACTCAACAACTGCCTTGGGGATCTCTTGCGGATCTTCCGACAAAGGCATGGTTCAAGGGCGGCTACCATGATTGACTTTGGACGGCGGGGGGGCTTCCCCCCGCCCGCGAATCTCATTCGGATTGCACTTCTTCACATATCAGCGCTCTGGGCGGCTGGACGACAGTGGGCGGATGACGCCGAACTGCGGACGCCGCGATTGATCGGCTGGGCGAAGCGCCCGGTCGAGGCCCTGCGGCAACGGATATTCGCTGGTCGATCCCGGCCAGCGGCGGACTATGACGAGCCGCATTCAGAGATGTCGGCTTTCCTGCGGTCTTGCCGCCGGATTTTCTGGGCTCTCGCCGCCTTCAGCGGCATGAGCAATCTGCTTATGCTCACCGGCTCGTTCTTCATGCTGCAAGTCTATGATCGGGTGCTGCCCGGGCGCAGCATACCGACGCTAATCGCCTTGATGGTTCTGGCCACGGTTCTTTACCTGTTCCAGGGCGGGCTCGATCTCGTCAGGAGCAGGATCAGCTCCCGGGTCGGCCGGTATTTCGATGAAAGGCTGAGCATTCGTATATTCGACGCGCTTGTTCGCCTGCCTTTGAAGACCAGAGCGGATGGCGATGGCTTGCAGCCGGTGCGGGATCTCGATCAGGTCCGCAGCTTCCTGTCGAGCGGAGGGCCGACGGCGCTCTTCGATCTGCCCTGGATGCCGATTTACCTCGGCGTCTGCTTCCTCTTTCACTTCTGGATTGGCGTCACTGCGCTCGCCGGCGCGCTGGTGCTGGTGGGCATTACGATGCTCACGGAAACACGTACGCGAGGGCCGGCAAAGGCATCCTCGCGTCTCGCCGTCTCGCGGACCGCGCTGGCGCTCGAAGGGCGGCGAAATGCCGAGGTCCTGCAGGCCATGGGCATGCGGCAACAGGCGGGCTTACGTTGGCGGGATGTCAATGCGAAGTACCTCGCGGCCCATGAGCAGGCAAGCGATGTCGCAAACGGACTCGGTGGCGCTTCCAAGCTCTTCCGGGCGATCTTGCAATCGCTGGTTCTTGCCGTCGGCGCCGTCCTCGTTATCAATCAGGAATCCACGGCCGGCATCATCATTGCCGGTTCGATCCTCACCGCGCGGGCACTGGCGCCCGTCGAAATGGCCATCGCGAACTGGAAAGGCTTTGTCGCCGCGCGGCAATCGGGGCAAAGGCTCGATCGCCTGCTGAAGCTTCTGCCTAGCGAGGAGGAGCGGTTGGCATTGCCTGCGCCCGTTGAAACTCTGACCGCCGAGCACCTCTATATTGGCGCCCCGAACTCGGAGAGGCCCACCCTCAGTGAAGTGTCGTTCCAGCTGCGGAGCGGGCAAGCCGTTGGAATTATCGGTCCGAGCGGCTCCGGCAAATCGACGTTGGCACGCGCGCTGGTGGGAGTGTGGCCGTGCATTCGAGGCAGGATCCGGCTCGACAACGCTTCGCTCGATCACTGGTCTTCGGACGCGCTCGGCAAGCACATCGGTTATCTGCCTCAGGACGTCGAATTGTTCGACGGCAGCATTGCAATGAACATTGCGCGGTTCGATCCGCAGGCAACGGCCGCCGCAGTTCTGGAAGCTTCGCATGCCGCGGGCGCGCACGATCTCATCCTGTCGCTTTCAGACGGCTACGGCACGAAGATCGGCGAAGGAGGGTTAGCGCTGTCGGCAGGGCAGCGGCAGCGTATCGGGCTCGCGCGCGCCTTTTACGGCAAGCCGTTCCTGGTCGTACTTGATGAACCCTCTTCCAATCTCGATGCCGAGGGCGAGGACGCCTTGACCGAGGCGATCTTGAACGTGCGCCGTCGAGGCGGAATTGTCGCCGTTGTTGCGCATCGTCCGAAGGCGTTGGAAGGTGTGGACCATGTCTTGTGCCTCGGGGAAGGCAGGGTGCAGTCCTTCGGCAAAAGAGAGGAGGTCCTCAAGAGAGTGTTGCGAAATCCCACACCGCTCAAGGTGGTCGCGGAAGCTCAAGGAGGCGGCCGATGACTGGCCAGGTGACACCGGCGATGCAATCCATCCAGCGTTACATGATCGTGGGTATGATCATGTTTGGTTTGGTAACCTTTGGGGTCGGCGGTTGGGCGACAACGACCCAATTGTCGGGCGCGGTGATCGCCCAAGGCGTGGTCGTGGTGGATTCGAGCGTCAAGAAGGTTCAGCACTCTACTGGTGGGATCGTGGGAGAGTTGCGCGTGCGGGAGGGCGCGCGGGTTAATGCAGGGGATATTTTGATCCGCCTCGACGAGACGCAGACGCTCGCGAATGCCACCATCGTCACGAACAGCCTCGATGAACTGTTCGCGCGACAGGCTCGTCTGGAGGCCGAGCGCGATGGCGCCGAACAGGCCGTCTTTCCCAAGGTGCTGCTCGACCGGGCCAAGGAGAGCAACTCCGAGGCGAGCCGTGCGATTACTGCGGAGCGAAAGCTGTTCGAGCTGCGTCGTCAGGCGCGGAGCGGCCAAAAAGCGCAGTTGCAGGAGAAAAGCGCGCAGCTGGAAAACGAGATCAAAGGCCTCACGGGGCAGACCGAGGCTAAGCAGAAGGAAGTCGAATTTATCCGGCAGGAGCTGGAGGGCGTGCGCAGTCTCTGGCAGAAAAATCTGGTGCCGATCACGCGGCTCAATTCCCTCGAGCGTGATTCCGCTCGCCTCGAAGGCGAGCGCAGCCAGCTGGCAGGAATGATTGCGCAGTCGAAGGGCAAGATCGCCGAAATCGGACTCCAGATCATTCAGATCGACCAGGACCTGCGGACGGAAGTGGGCAAGGATCTGATCGAAACGCGATCGAAGCTCTCCGAACTGAGCGAGCGCAAGACTGCGGCGGTCGATCAATTGAATCGGATCGATATCAGGGCACCGCAAACCGGTCGCGTCCACGAGCTGAGCGTCCACACGGTCGGAGGTGTGATCTCTCCCGGCGAGCAGATCATGCTGATCGTGCCCGATGCGGACTCGCTTGCGGTTGAGGTCAAGATCGCACCGCGCGATATCGACCAGGTCTATATGGGGCAGACCGCGACAATGCGCTTCGCGGCGTTCAACCAGAAGACCACGCCCGAAATCGACGGAGAGGTCAGCATGGTCTCGGCAGACATCACCCAGGACCAGCGTGCCGGCACGAGCTACTACACGGGTCGCGTCCTGCTGAAGCCGGAAGAGCTGGCGAAACTCGGGTCGGGCAAGCTGTTGCCCGGCATGCCGGTCGAGGTTTTCATCAAGACGGCAGGTCGCACAGCACTATCCTACCTGCTCAAGCCGCTGCACGATCAGGCGGAGCGCGCATTCAAGGAGCGCTGACTCTTCGCGGGAAGATAGCACCGCTCGACTGCGCGAATTCGGGCTGGCGCCCTATCCGTGGGCGCCAGCGTTGCGATTAGCCTCTGAACGAAGGCACGGCTGGGCGGCTGGAAGCATCCACAGCGGACGTGGCTGGCCGACGAGTGCGCGTCACAAGCCAGGACGGAGCCTGCGGTCTGGTTTGAAGGCTCGACCGCGGCGTTCTGGTAATGTCTGGTCGTCGCAAGAGATTTGGTGGGGCGAGCGCGGTGAGATCGACCCACCTCCTGATCAACTGCAATAGATCGCGCGGCTTTGGACGGATCGACCGCAGCGGATGCCTGTTGTCCGTGGACAAGGCTACGGACCGCTCGAACGACCGTCGCCCAGACGTCCATTCGCCTGACGTACAGGGTCATCGCCGCGACGAAGACAAGTATTGAAGCCTCAGCCCCCAGGGATGACGAGTAGCTCACCTGGCATATGAAGTAGCTCACCTGGCATATGAAACTGTCCTGCTCGAGGAAGCACCGTTTGACGACCTCGGTGGATGAATAAATCAACAAATCATGGTGGGGCGCTAAATTGTTGCCTGAACCCTGGATGCGCGAAGCACGTTCCGTGCGGCGCTTGACGGGCCTTTCCACCGGGACACCCGTGCCGATCAACCTCCCGCTCCATTCATTCTTCCCGTCTCTCCCTCGGCAGGGCCGCTGGCGCGACGACTCCTTGCAAGCGACTTTTGCATCAATTTAATTGTGATTTATTCTTGCAGGTCGAATTAAATCTAAATAGGATTAAATATTATAATATGAGAGATGATCGTCCCCGCGGCCGGGGCCGCCGCGCTGGGCGATGAATCCGGGCCTCAGCTTGGCGTTCGCAGCGGGATCGGCAGATGCAACGAACCTCCGGGCCAGTCGTCGCGGCAGCCATAGCTGTCATTATAGGAGGCGCTCCGTGCGGGCGAGCGGCGCTGTTGACCATGCCGACGGCTCCGCAGGCGGCTCTTGCACATATCGAGCTGGGGCGCCCGACGCTTCCGCCCTTGAGCTACACGGTGTTTTGCCAGCGCTATGAGACCGACTGTCGCCCGCGGCGCTTCTTCCGCGGCGGGCCGGTGCGGTTGATTGAGAAGCGATGGGCGGACCTGAGGGAAATCAATCGCACGGTCAATTCGGCGATAGCGCCGGTTCGCAACGAGCTCGGACTCGCTGGCGAGACCTGGATCATCAATCCCGCTGGCGGCGATTGCAATGATTACGCAGTCAGCAAGCGCCACGAGCTGCTTCAGCGGGGCTGGCCGGCGCGGGTCCTAATATTGAGCGAAGTCGTGGTCGGCTCCGGAGAGCACCATTTGGTGCTTCTCGTGCGTACCAGGAGCGGCGATGTGGTTCTCGACAATCTCACCCCGCAGATCAAGCCGTGGTGGCGGACGCCCTATCGCTGGGTCCGGGTCCAGAGCCCCGGCAGGGACAGGCTGTGGGCCGTGGTTGGGCGGCTAGGGGCATGAGCTCGAAATTAATGAAATTAGATTGCGGCGCGGCACGCTTGTACGAGTTAAAGCGTTAGGGAGAATCAAATGGAGTTCCGGGGATCCACTGAGGTGGAGACTGAGGGATTGCGAAGGGTGTGGCTGATTCCACCGTCGGAAAAGGATGTGAGTCCACACTTCGACTTTCTCAATCAAACGCGATCCAAAGGAAAACCTCATCGGCGCGGACAATGGCACTATCCGGTGGTGTGGTATGCCATGTGTGTCGTGCTGCTTTTGCTATTTCCAGTACTGACCTACGGGATGGCATTTTGGCGGCTTCCTCCTGCCCAGTCGCTTCCATTTGGCTGTCTTATGGCGTCTTTCGTCCTAAGCGCCGCATGTACTCTCTTGATTAGGCCCTCATCACCGGGGCGGGGATTGGGTGGGACAATCGCGTCCACAATGGCGATTTTTGGTGTGGTCTTCTTGGGGTTTGTCCTCACCAGAACCGATTATTCCCGCGCCATCACCCTCGGGATTTTCACGTCTGCCCTGGTGCTCGTCCCCGCCCCGTACTTCGTAGGAACTGCGGCGCTGCACCAAGCTCTGGCGCTTGGCGGCCTACTGGCAGCGGCGGCCGCGGGGTTGTTCGCATTGCGGCTTACACCCGATGTAGCGGTGCACACTAATACCTCGATCAAGACTGAGTTCTACAATTTGGACGTTCACACTTATTCGAACGCGTTTCCAAAATCTGCGGTGCGCGGCGGCGCACTGGCCCGGATCGGCGATCGTTATCTTCTCGTGAGCGGAGACGGCCATCTCCATGTCTTCTCCTGGGAAGCGGTCGACCACATGACCGTCCTCACGCTGCCGTATCTGGTACCGATCAACGGCGAGGCGTTTTCCGCGGCTGCAGGCCGTCCATGGGCAGACCGCTCCGACTGGGTGCCTCGAGAGACCCAGAGCAGAGAGGCCGGACAGGAGATTCTTAATCCTGAGTGGTTCCGAACGTATGACCTGCTGGTTCAGGAGGTCGGCGCCAGTACACGCATTTTCGTCTCGCACGCTTACTGGCATGTTGGTCAGGAATGTTGGACCGAACGCATCTCCGTCCTTGAGGCGAACCGCGCGGCATTACTTCGCGGCGAATCTGTCTCCGGATGGAGAACTCTATATGAGACCTCACCTTGCCTGCCAACGCGCGGCGAACACCGCCGCCGCGGGATTCCTTTTGTCGGTTATTTTGGTGGGGGCCGGATGGCTCTCCTAAATCCGGAAACGCTGCTGTTGACCGTCGGTGATTTTGGCTTCGACGGGGCTGCCTCGGTTCACGCCTATGCACAGGACCCGGCAGCCTCATACGGCAAAACACTGGCCATTAACATTACGGATGGAAACACTCAAATTTTTACGATTGGTCACCGAAATGCGGAAGGCCTCTATATCGATCGGTCTGGAACGATTTGGTCGACCGAGCATGGCCCGCAGGGCGGCGACGAACTCAATCAGCTGGTCCGGGGCGCCAATTATGGTTGGCCATTTGCGACCTATGGAACAGACTATGGTTCGTTCTCGTGGCCGCTGAATAAACCTGATGCGGAGCAGAAGGGCTATGAAGCTCCAGTGTTCGCTTGGGTCCCTTCGATCGCAGTTTCTAATTTGATCGGGGTGGAGCGCGGATTGTTTGCGCAGTGGCAAGGTGATCTCCTGATCGCCACACTCAAGGCGGCGTCGCTGTTTCGAGCGCGTGTGCGGGACGGTCAGGTCAAATACCTCGAGCCGATCGCGATCGGGAGTCGCATCCGCGACCTCATCGAGGGCAATGATGGCAGTCTCTTGCTATGGACGGATGAACAGAAATTGATCTCCCTTCGTCCCAAGGAAGGTGCCACGGGTGAAACTCTTTTCGCGGAGAAGTGTAGCGGCTGCCATCAGCCGAACTTGATGAGTGGCAATCGGATCGGACCAGATTTGCTCGGCATTGTTGGTCGTCAAGTCGCGTCGGTCACGAGCTATCCGGATTATTCATCAAGTTTGCGCCGGGTAGGGGGCACATGGACCGAAGAGCGCCTTAACGAGTTCCTCAAAGCACCAAGCGTCTTCTGTCCTGGAACGAGAATGGATTTCCCCGGTGATGTCAGCGCGACAGAACGCCGAGCCATCCTCAGTTATCTACGTACGCTTTGACGGAGCACGTTGTGCCGGCTTTGTAATTTTGCCATGCCTGTGAGCTGTGTCCGATATTCGCCCCAACGTTTAGTCGTTAACGAGAAGATCTTTGGTCCAGAACAAATCCGCCTCTGCCATCGTGGACTCTAACGCAAGATGTGTGGATGTGTGCGCGGGTGGACACAGAAAATCGGCCGTACGTTGCGGCAAGATGGATTGTCTTGATCGTGTGACGGCCTATTCGATGGCCACAAGCCGGAGCTAATTGTGCCCGACTTCAAGCGCTCCGTGAGCGGCATGGCGACGCGCCCCGACGCATGGGCCCGCTTACGAGTTTCCGGATCTCGTGGAGCAGCAACATGCGCTTTTGTCTGCGCGGCATTGAGTAAGCCGTCGAACAGGACCAAGAGCTCGCGCGCCTGCGCGTAGACTTCCGTGTTGATGGCGTCGCGTCGAATCCATAGGACGCAAGACGCGCGTTGATCTCGAACGTAGCGATTGGATCGATCCGCCAGCTCAGCGCGTTTTGCAGCGTGTAGTACACGGCCTTGTCTTCGAACTCCGAGGCGATCACGACCATGCCGATGCGGCGGAGCGTGGCCTCAATCGCCTTTTGGCTATAAGTCTCAAGAAGCTTATGGCGCAGTACGCGGTAGCGCTGAATCTCCCAGGAGAGTTCGGCGACTGAACTCTGCCGGCAGCGCGGGCGCGCCGTTGGAAGGCCCCGTTCGTAGCGGTGAGGCCTCCTCCCCGGTGCGTGAGGGCACGGCCGCGCTCAGGACGGCGGCACTGGACGGGCTGTGGACTGGGCTCGCCACCCACAAGTCCTGCGCCACCGGCAGCGGCGCGATCTGCATATTGGCCCACCAGGCCCGTTCGTTGCCATGCCGGTGCAGCTCCTGGTGATGGGCGCGACACAGGGGGACGGTGAACTCGTCACTGACCTTGCGGCCGAGCGCCTTAGGTTGGGCGAATTTCAGATGGTGGGCATCGCATGGGGCTCGCTGGCAGACGAGGCAGGGCTGCTTGCGGACGAACAGCAGGTGGGCCTTGCTGCGCTTGCGGGAAGGCTCTTTGGGATGAGCGAGCCTCGTTTCGGGCGCCGCTGGCAGGGCCGGCTGCGGCGCGGTCTCGGTGCCCGCATCTGCTGCCGGCAGCGGTTCTTCTGCCAGGCTTGGCTCGCGATCCAAGGCGTGCACTTGTTCGACCCTGCTGGCTGCGGGAGGGATGGCGTCCTCGAGCTTGCTCTGATAGGCGGCCTCGACCAAGCGGGCGTCCGCCTCCAGCAGGCTGTTCTTGAGAGGAAGGCTGGCCTTGGCCCAGGCAAGCAGGTCAGTGCTGCCAGACAGCTCTGCGAGCCGGCGCAACAGCTGCTCGCGGAGCTCGGCGGACCTTGGCGGCCCCAGCACCGGCGCGCGGTTGAGCACGCCCTTGGCGGGCTTGGCTATGGCGCCAACGGTTGGTTGCGACGCCGCAGCGGGCGGGCCGGCTGACGCATCGGGGGCGTCCAGATCGTCTTCGCCGGCAATGCCGACCAGCGTGAACAACGCATAGCGCCGGGCATAGGTCAGGGCGGCGCCCATCCGGTGCGGGGCGGCGGTGTCGGCGACCGGGCACACCGGCCAGTCGGAGGCAATCCATTCGCCCGAGGCGTGGAGCAGGGTGGTCGTGAGCCTGATCAGTCCGGTGTCGACATCGATCGCGGTGGCCTGCACGGTCGCGATCTCGTGCTTGGTGAGGCACTTGCGCACGATCTGAAGCCCGCTGGCGAGCGAGGCATAGCGGAAGGTGCGGCTCTCCTCCCGCGGGAACGGTGATACGATCGTCGCGGTCAATACCTTTTCCGGATTTTCAAGTTCACTTTGCGCCCGCGCAAGCGCGCCGGCGATTTGGCTGATGGTCACGCTGCAGCGCTGCATTGGCTGTCTCCACTGCTCGAGGTTATCGGTCCTTCAGGAGGTCCAGCTGGATCGCCAGGATGAGTCCGGCGACGATCAACTGGTGCTCCAGGTCACGGATCAGGGCGACAAGGGCGTGGTCCTGCGCGCAGCGCGCCTCAAAGCCACGCAGTTTGGCCCAGAGTTCAGCGAACAGCTCGAATGCCGATTCGTACGGCTCCGGGGGATCAGAGAAGGGATCGAGATGGACAAAGTCAAAGGACGGCTGCATCGGCAGACCCTCTGAACCGGGAGCTCAGGCTCGGCAAGTTGCCCGCCCCGTGGCTGAGCTCGGCGGCAGGTTTAAGCGACGTCGACCACCTCGAAGCTGATTGCGCCGGCCTTGGAGCGCTTGGCGCGCAAGCCGTGGCCGCTCGCCTCCTTGGCGTCTTCCGGCACCAGCGCCTTTAGCTCCGTTTTTGCCCGCTCGTGCTCGAGCGCCGCGCCGCGAGTTTGGCGGTAGAGCGCGCCCAATTCCGCCCAGGCGTTTGAGCCGCTCATGTCGACCACCCGGATCGCCGCCAGCCGCGGCCGCGGCGGCTCGATACCAAACAGCTGCGGCGCCTCACCGTTTTGCACACAGCGCCAGAACTTCTACTCGGCGATGAGCAGCAGATGTTGATAAAGCGGATCGGCATGGATCCTGATTTCGACCCATCGGCCACCACCGGTGATGATCGACAGCACCGCGGCGCGGGCGGCGACCACCCACATGTTGTGCTGCAGTTGGGCCATATGCTTGTCCGCCGCCGCGTCCTCGGAGAAATTCCAGGGCAGCGCGAATTTGCTTTCGAATACGTCTCCGGTTTGGTGCACCCGCCCATCGAGAGTCGCGGCCAATGCACTGCTGGCTCAACTGTGCGCAACCGCGTGCGGCTCTGATCCAGCTTCAGGCCCGGTGGCGTCAGGGCGAGGAGACGCCTGTGTCGGTCTTGTTCACGACCTCAAAATGGTCGAGCGCTATCTGCGGCGTGCGCAGGCACGGCGCGACAGGTTGCTGCGACGTCGTCTCTCCGACGCAAGCCGGTAGGAGGCTGTGCAATGCCGCCCCGCTGGACGCGGGCCAAGACCGCGCAAGTCGGCCGAGGCGGTTGGTCACGCGGAACAGGCCCAGTGATCGGCGTCCGGACCGGTTTTCATGCCGATCGGTTCGCGCCAATGCGCGCGTGCGCGAATTGGCACACGGCCCCGGGTGTTTGTGCGCTCCGGCAACAGGAGGGGAGCTCGAAATGCGCAGAACGAACCCAATTAACGTGAAGGATTACAACGTAGTCTTGTTCGTTGCCAACGCCGAGATGTTAGAGCTGAGGCCGGTTTGGCGCAGCCACGGCGGCGACGCTTCGAGCCCCGGCCTTGGGGCTTCGATATTGAACAGGCAGGTTCGCCGGTCTGGACGGAAGGGCGTTCGCGCATGGCAAAATGCCAAGGCTGCGTCAACTGCGGACAGCGGATCTCACTGTCCATTCGTCGCGGTTGTGCAAGTGTGGCGGGAGCGAAGAAGTGTAGGCCATTGAAATGGTTTAAATAATGTCGGCCTGACGACGAACGTCGTGCCGAAGCTAGTATCGCCCTCCGATACCTGCATTTGGCGCGGCGCATCGGGAGGAAGTTGTAATTGCATTCCAAAGTCGCTTATCAAATTAGCCGTACGTCAGGATTGCCGATGTTAGGCAGTTGGCAATTCAAACCAAGTGGTGCTTCCGATGCTACGAGATCCCAGAATGTCCGATGACCGTGTGGATCAATGGCTCGCATTTGCGCGCCAGTTTTTGCGGGCTCTCGCAGTTCGCAAGAGGAAGCAATTCGATCGGAGGGTGCCGATCGGAGACCTTCTCACCGAGCGCGACGATAACGCCGCAGCGTATGGGTTCGGCGAGGGCACCACGATGTACGACAACGTGCTCGTTCTGGGGTCTGTCAAGGTCGGACGAAATACCTGGATTGGACCAGGATGTATCCTGGATGGCTCGGGGGGAGATTTGCAGATAGGGGACTGGTGCTCCATCTCCGCTGGCGTCCAGATCTACACACATAACACCGTAAATCGTTCTATTTCGCTCGGCAGGGACCCGATCGATTACGCACCCACCTGGATCGGCAATGGAGTATATGTGGGCCCTAATTCCGTGATCCAAATGGGTGTAACGATCGGCGACCGCGCGATCATAGGTGCAAATTCACTGGTCAACAGGGATATTCCTACAGGTGCCAAGGCGTTTGGCTGTCCTGCGCGCCTTCAGCAGCCCTCAACGTCGAAATAAATGCAATCCGCGGCCGGCCCAAGTTTCCATTTTCGCCGCAACTCCGGTCGCCGCCGATTTAATGGCAAGTATCAACGGGCAAGCTGAGGAATAAATTACTGCATTAACAAATTTAAGTTGCTCTTCCGCTAGTTTGACGTACCATTTAATTGAGGGCTGGCTGTTGCAGGATGATCCCCATGACCCATCTCGATACCGACGGCGAAGATCGTCGTGAGTTCTTGAAGAGCTGCGGAAAATTTGCCGCCGTCACCCCTCCTGCCATGACGCTGTTGCTGTCCACCTCTCTTACTTCAGCCGCGATAGCCAGTTCAGGCGGTCATATTGTGCACGGCAACAATGGCTACGGCAACGGCGGCGGTGACGGCAGTCCGAACAATAAAGAGGATCGCGATCGCTAGATGTTGCTGTGGACAGCCGCGCCATAGCGGTGTCTACGGCGTCGCGACCGTCGCGGGGCTCAACCGGTGCGGCGGCGCTTGCGGCTGGATGAACGGTTGATCAACAAATCGTCCAGCTTCTTGCCGGCTCGGAGCTGCGCCTTCAACCAGCGGGGTTGCTTGCCACGACCGGACCAGGTCTCGGACGGGTTTTTCGGATTTTGATACTTCGGCAGCACTGGCGGGTAGGGGCGGCGCGCACGTTCGCCGTTGGGGGCCCCGGAAGTTCCCTCGATCCTGCGAAGCCGCTCTTCGAGCTTGGCTTTTTCCGCAATCATTCTCCGACTAAGAACAGTCGTCACTTCATCGTAAAGCCGCCACAGCTCGGCTGTGGCCGCGGATGCCCACTCGTCGTTCCCCATGGAAGCCGTCCCCACTACTTCCGATTTGAAATAGGAGGGGGGCTTATCAGGTCGAAGCCCCGTCGGGCAAGCCTGATCGGCCTGCCCACAGAACTCTAGTGTGCAGTGCGGTACTTCTTGGGGCTACCAGCCGGGCCTGTGCCTTCGACCGGCCGGTCGCCTCCCAGCCGGTCTCCGCCGGCGGACCCTTCGCATCGGGCCGAGCAAGCGCTGCTCGGCCATCGACACACGACTACGTAAATTCTGCAATTCAGTGAATTGAACGATCAGAGATTCATGCGTTTGCCGCAAAACAGCCGAAGAATACATGTGACCACCTACTCATTACCAGCGATGACCCGTGACCGCAGATTGAAGTTTGCCGGGTTAACGAAAATGTCGCCCGAACTTTGCTGACCAGGTTTTCATCGGTGCCCCTGCCGAAGCAGCCGTTATCGTTCGAGACGTCTGATTAATGGTTAGAAAATTTCCACTCCTCATATTGATGTTGGATGAATAGTCTTACTTTTTGAGCCTCCTCCGTGTTATGGGTCGAGGCTTTTCAGCCGCCTCGCTCCGGTCAAGTTTGTCGAATGTTAGATTTGAATCATGAATGTGACTATATATCGTTCGTAATAAGTGGTCGGTGATGAGCTTGATGGCTGTTAACCAATCCTGACAAGGCAGCCACATACTGGACCGCCAGATCTGCGGGAGAGTTTTGCAGATCATAGCCAGCTGAGAAGGCGCTGTTTTGTAGATGAATCGGCTGCTTCGGATTTTCCATGGAGGACCGCAATCCTACGGTGCTGCAGGCATTCTCAAAGCGAGTTACAGTGGTGTGGCCATCATGCGTTGCCGATACGCGCCGCGACGAATCGACAGTGCGGCGTTTTGGCAGAACGGATTGGTTGTGCTTCCCGCGCGTCTTGAGGTGAATGCAGGAATAAAAACTGCCGCGCGGGGTATCAGGGATAGGCAGGGGAAGCATGCGCCGCATCAGAGTCGTCATCGCGGATCGGCACCCGATCGTCTTGCAGGGGATCAGCAGCGTCCTTGCGGCGCAGCGCGATTTTGCGATCGTGGCCGCCTGCGGCGATACTGCAAGCTGCATTGGGGCCATCCGACTTCTGGTGCCCGATATTGCACTGGTCGATATTGCAATGCCCAGTATCAGTCGACCGGACATTCTGGCTATCGCAAACACCGCTGGCCAGGGCACCCGGGTCATTTTCTTCGCTGAAAAGGCCGGCGATCAAAGGTTGCAGACGCTGGCCGCGGGCCGTGCCTGCCTCGTCCTCACGAGGGATGCTGAGCCGGAGATGCTGGTCGCGACCCTGAGGAAGGTCGCGGAACGCCAGGGACCGGCATCGCGGTCGCCGTGCACAGGTGGCGAGGTCCGTGGGGAGTCTCACACCGGTGAGGAAAAGGCTCCGACGCAGCTGACCGACCGGGAGCGGCAGATCATGAGACTTGTATCGGAGGGGCTGTCGAACAAGGAGATTGGGCGTTTCCTGAACATTACCGACGGTACGATCAAAGTCCACCTTCACCACATCTTCCAGAAGCTCGATATCAGCAATCGAACAGTTCTCGCGGCATTTGCAATTTCGCAAAACGGGAAACATGCGGCCGCACGTGAACTCGCCTCTTCCGGCCTACTACAGCAGGATTCGGCGGTTCGAAACGACGAGGACGTTAAGCGAAGCAATGTCCTTCCGGAAGGTACGCGTTAGCTGGACACCGCATCATGCTGGGCGGTGAGCATCGGTTGCGGCGCGCAGATGCTCGGCCATGTTGCGGCAGGCTCCTTCGGCCTCAGCCAATGTTCGGAAGGGCGACCCGCTGATCTTGATCGCGCCATTGTTCTCGTAGAGTGGTCGCCAACTCGCCAGGTATCCGGAGCGTCCGTGAAAGCCTGGACCGGTAGGGCTCTCCAGGCTGATCACAAACGAGAAGCCATCGCCGCTCGCGCTCCAGATCTCCATGTTTTCGATGGGCCGGTGAAATTGCAGTGGCATGGCAATCATCCGTCGTGCGCTGCCCTTAATCAAGCTAATCAGATATATGCATATTAAATATCAGTTTGACACTCCAGATTGGGGTCCCGGCTCCGGGGCGAGCAAGCCCGAGGCCATGGAAATGCTGGCAATCTGCTGGCGGCGCACGCTTCGCAATCTCCATCTTTCAAACAGAATTCTGGTTGAAAGTCTATTTAATATATAATAGGAATAAAGCAAATTTAAATCAAGGGGAGCGCATCGTGAGCCAAAGTGGCAATGAAGATGACGACCGGCGGGCGTTCCTGAAAACCTGCGGAAGATTCGCGGCCGTGACACCCCCCGTCATGACGCTGCTGCTGTCGACCTCGCTGACCTCGACGGCCATCGCGCGTTCAGGCGGACAGAACGGAGCAACGCATGGCGACGACAGGGGCCAGTCGTTCCTCGACAACGACCGCCCGTCCTCTGCAGCGTCGGGGTCCTCTGGCGGCGGGGCACCTGGAGGCGGTGGCGGACCTGGGG